>DASXMZ010000400.1:0-4009 GCA_036495385.1 Mucilaginibacter sp.
ATCTTACGGTAAGCTTTCTTTATTTCGTCAGCATCGGCACCTTTCGCTACACCTAATACATCATAGTAATCTCTTTTAGCCATCTCTTTTTTTTATTTCGGATTTCGGAATTTCGATTTCGGAATTATTTTTTTTTCGGGCATCGAATACCAATTTCATTTTTTTTATAAATCCGAAATTGAACATCCGAAATCCGAAATCTATCTACGCTCCTACTATTACTTTTGCAAACCTGATTACTTTGTCATTCAGTGTATAACCCTTTTCCATTTCATCAACCACTTTTCCTTTCAAATCTTCAGTAGGGGCTGGTATATTTGTAATCGCTTCCTGCAAGTCAGGGTCAAAAGGCGATCCTATGGATTCCATTGCTTTTAATCCCTTCTGCGAAAGTATATTCTTTAGTTTTTGCTGAACCAGCGTAACGCCTTCTTTAACAGGGGCAACATCTGTTGCATTTTCCATTGCTTTTAACGCACGTTCAAAATCATCTAAAACGGGAAGAAGGGAAACAATAAGGTCTTTTCCCTCCATTTTGCGGGCGTCCTCACGTTCTTTAATGGTACGCCTTCTAAAATTATCAAATTCAGCGTATAAACGCAAGTATTTATCGTTGGCGATGGATAATTCCTCTTTCAGCACATTCGCAGCAGAAAGTGAATTTTCAACTTCAGCTGTCAGCTGATCCTCACCACCATTATACTCGTTTTCGCTTATTACGTCGTTTAAACCCTCAGGGTTCTCTGAATCCTCTTTCTTTTTTTTCTTCAACATATCGTTAAAATTCATAGCTGATAGTGCCCAATCAAGTATCCTGCCATTAACACAAAGCCGACAAGGTGGCAGGCTATTTATTTTTATGTGTAAATAATGACATTTTTTTAGTGGCAGTAGTAATGGCAGTGGCAGTTTTAAGCGCGCAATTTGCTGTAGTTATTTGGTCATTGGGTCATTTTAAAATTCGCCGATAGTCATTAAAGATGTCGAGGTGTTTCAAAAAAAATCCGAAATCGAAAATCCCAAATCCGAAATAGCTAAGCTATCTTCACGTCCTCCAACACTTTGCCATTTTCGCATTTAATAATACGTGATGGGAATGTGCGGATGATATGATAATCGTGAGTAGCGATGAGTACAGAAGTACCTAATTGACTGATGTGTTTAAGCAGTAATACAATTTCTTCGGAAGTATCCGGGTCGAGGTTGCCGGTTGGCTCATCTGCCAGGATAATTTCAGGGTCATTAAGTAAAGCCCGGGCTATTACAACGCGTTGCTGCTCGCCTCCAGAAAGTTCGTGCGGCATCTTTTTTAGTTTAGAGCGCAACCCCACTTTTTCCAGTACATCAAGTGCACGGTCGGCAATCAGTTTTTTATCTATCCAGCCGGTTGCGCGCATTACAAACTCTAGGTTATCTTCAATCGTACGATCAGTCAGTAACTGAAAATCCTGGAAAACAATTCCAAGCTTGCGACGCAGGAACGGGATATCTTTACTTTTTATGTTGTTGAGGCCGTAGCCGCAGGCAATTCCTTCGCCTGTTGAAATACCCAAATCACCATAAATTACTTTTAGTAAACTGCTCTTTCCTGAACCGGTTTGCCCTATGAGCCAAACAAAATCGCCTTTGTCAATGTGCAGGTCAACATTTGATAATACCAGGTGTGCTTGCTGAAAAATATCAACGCCTTTTAGCCTAATAATTGAATCTCCGATCATGTTTTTTTAAAGCTCTAATTTTAAGATCTGCCCGAAAGGCAGATCTTTTATAATATTCATAATATATTCCGTTTTGTCGTGCAACCCCACCTTGTCCAACGATTTTTCTGGCCTGTCGACCCTGAAATAGGCAAGCAAAGTAAACTTTTCGTCTCTAAGCTGCACATAATCGGGTATTTTGGCAACGCCTTTAACTTTTATAATATACATTTTAGTTCATGGTTCATAGATCATAGTTCATGGCTTTTTAGTCATACTTTATAGCTATGAACTATGACCCATCAACTATGAACTTTCCTACAACGCCAGCACTTCTTTAACCCTTTCGGCTGCTTCTTTGAGCAATATGGCCGAGTATACTTTTAAACCCGAGTTATCAATCAGCTGCTTTGCTTCCACTGCATTTGTACCTTGTAAACGTACAATGATAGGCACTGGTATATTTCCTATCTCCTGGTAAGCATCAATAACACCCTGAGCAACACGGTCACAGCGTACAATACCGCCAAAAATATTTATTAAGATGGCTTTTACGTGCGGATCCTTTAAAATGATATTGAAGGCCGCTTTAACTGTTTCGGCATTTGCGGTACCGCCAACATCCAAAAAGTTAGCCGGCTGGCCACCTGCGATTTTTATAATGTCCATGGTCGCCATTGCTAAACCTGCACCGTTAACCATACAGCCCACGTTACCGTCGAGCTTTACGTAGTTCAGGTTTGATTTGCTGGCTTCAACTTCCATCGGGTCTTCTTCGTTCAAATCGCGCAAAGCGGCAAAATCAGGGTGACGGAATAAAGCATTGTCATCTAAATTCACCTTTGCATCAACGGCCAGTATTTTATTGTCAGATGTTTTTAATACCGGGTTGATCTCGAACATAGATGAATCGGTAGAAATATATGCTTTGTAAAGCGCGGTTATAAATTTAACCATATCCTTAAAGGCATCGCCTAAAAGACCAAGGTTAAAAGCAATTTTACGCGCCTGAAAAGCTTGTAAGCCAACTTTAGGATCAATTTCTTCCTTAAATATCAAATGCGGGGTATGCGCTGCCACTTCTTCAATATCCATGCCGCCTTCGGTTGAATACATGATGATATTGCGGCCTTTAGCACGATCGAGCAACACGCTCATGTAATACTCCTTTGTGGGGCTGTCACCCGGATAATAAACATCCTGAGCAACCAAAATTTTATAAACCTTTTTACCTTCGGGGCCTGTTTGGTGGGTAACCAACTGCATGCCTAAGATATTTTCTGCCTTTTCCTTAACTTCATCAAGGTTCTTGGCTAATTTAACACCACCGCCTTTACCCCGGCCTCCGGCATGTATCTGGGCCTTTATAACCACCCAGCTTGATCCGTACTCTTCCTTCATTTTTTTTGCAGCTTCGGTAGCTTGCTCAACTGTATCGGCAACAATCCCTTCCTGGACTCTAACGCCAAAGCTCTTTAATATAGCCTTACCTTGATATTCGTGAATATTCATGTTTTGAAGAATTTGCAGTAAAGCTACTACTTTTTAGCCTTAACCATTTTATCTATTTTCATATTATGACGCAGGTATTAACGCGTTCAGCAAGGTATTATGCCATTGCCCCTTATCATTATCGTAAATATTAAAACCCACACTAAAACTCCATACACTCCATGAAAAGCCTCTTTGTTCTGCCTGCTCGCGATAAAATGCTAAGAATTTTGCTCTTGATTCCAGATCGGCATGAGCGCTGGCGCCAAATTCACCCATAAAAATCGGGCGGTTATTTTCTGTCGCCCATTTACTTACAATGTCCAAGTTATCTGTTATTGTTTTTTGTTCGGCGGGACTCCCTGTCCATTTTGTGCCGATCCATTCCATGGGTTTTCCGATAGGGAACCATTTTTCGCCCTGCATTGTAAATTTTAAAGGCTCATACAAATGGAAGGTTACAATAATATATTGGTCGGTCTCCGGCAAATGTAATTTATTTAAATAATGCGGGTTATTGTAAAAAACAGAGCCAATTATTACCGGCCTCGCCAGGTTATGCTTGCGGATGGCCGATAAAGCATCGGTATAATAACTCTCCCAACTGTCGGCAAGCTTTCCATGTGGTTCGGCCATAATTTCAAACATTACCTGTTGTGGATAGGAAGCATAATGAATAGACAGTTGCTCCCACAAACTCAAGAATCGCCACCGATACTTTTCGGGCTGTGACATCAACTGTTCGTCAAGACAATTTTCTAAAATTACAGCCAGCTTATTTTTCAGCGCCAGTTTAATTACCTCGTCGATCCTATCGAGAA
>DASXMZ010000401.1:0-2831 GCA_036495385.1 Mucilaginibacter sp.
CAAGTAGCGCACAAAGAATAAAGCGTCACTACAATACCATTACAAAATGTGTTTTGCGCCTTAACTTTACCACTACAAAGGGCGTTTATTGGGCCAAAAAGTAAATTTGACACCCATTAAAGGAAAAAGAAAGTAAAAGATCTTAGGAAATACGATGCGGAATTTATAGAAGAAATGATCAGGATGGCAGTGAATGGCCCGGGTGCCCGCCCGGCGTGATGGCGCAGTTTTACGGCCCTACCGTAGTGTCAATCATAAAATGTCGGGTGTCGCCTTGAGTCGGAGTCTCGGGTCTCAAGCCAAAAAAGCAAAACCGGACTTTAGACTTACGACTAATCCCGATAGCCTTCGGGACTATTGACTCCTTTGCGGTTATAATCATAGGTGTCAACCTAACTGTGATAAGAACATTATCAGATTTTGGTCCGTGCCGGTCAGATTTAATTTTTTTCGCAAACGGGCCCTGGCAATTTCAATCGATTTAATGTTTTGGTGGGTTATGGCTGCAATTTCTTTGGTTGTCATGTTGAGCTTTAAAAAAGCACACAATCTTCGTTCACTTGGGGAAATGTTTGGGAATTTTTCATTTAAAGCAGCGAAAAAATTTTCATGTACTTGTTGAAATCTAACTTCAAATTCCTGTAAAATTTCCGGACGTAGATTAGCTTGAAGATTCATGACAACTTTTTGGACAGCTGGCTGAGATTCTTCTCCCACTTCTCGTTTTATCTTAAGTAATTGTTCAGAAATATCATCAATAAGCTCATTTTTCTGCATCAGATATAAAATATTGGTAGTTAATTGTTTATTCTTTAATTCGATATCTTTTTCGAGACTGTTTTTTTCCATTTTCAAATGGGATTGTTCCAAAATAGAATTTCTTGCTTTATTTCTTTGTAAAATGAAGAGGAGGATTACAATAATTAAAGATAAACCAAGACCAATTGCCACCAACAAGAAATAAAGATCCTTTTCCCGTTGTTTGGCGTCTAATTCAATTTTTTTGAGGTCAAACTGAAATTGCATTTCCAATTGCGTTATTTTATTGGTCTTCTGCGTATTGAATAGGGTGTCGCTCAGTTGTTTGTTTAGTTGAAGGGCATCAAACGCCTCCTTATACCTGTCTTGCTGGCTGTACAGCTTATATAGATAATCTGAAGCAAGGTGTGCATCCAGCAAATCCCCGATATGCTGTCCTAAACTAATTGCATGTTTCAAGTATGCTTCTGCGACGCGATAATCTTTCAATTGCTCAAAATAAAACGCGCCCAGGTTTGTATAGATTTGACAAAGTCCTGTGTTGTCATTGTTTCTTTTTCGGATCCCGAGGGCTTCCAGGTAAAGCCTGAGTGTTAGATTGTTTTTACCTTGACGATGATATAACCGCCCCTGGTTGGTTAACACATGCGCCATGAGATTCAGATCATTACTCTGTTTGCTGATGTCCAATGCCTTATTATAAAATGCCTCAGCCTTATCAAACTCTTTCAGTTCCTCATGGATAATTCCCAGGTTATTATTTAATTTCCCTTCTATTATGGTTTTCTTTTTGTCTTTTTCTAATCTTCTTTTATCAATCAGATCGAGCGCTTTATTGTAATAAGATATAGCGGTCTTAAAATTTCTCTCATAGTAATAAATTATGCCTATATCCATATAGGCAGCTAAAATGGCATCGGGGTTCGAGTCTTTATTTTCTATAATTTCCTGGTAAAGTTGCACAGCCTGCGGATAATTTCCAATTCGAAGACAAGCTGAAGCAAGGGTAATTTTGGCTTTGCTCAATGAGGTATCTGATCGCGTTTTATTCGCCAATTGCATGGCCTCTTCGGCATATTTCAATGATAATGTTGGATCTGAGCCAGCGGTTAATTGAGAAAGTTGAGTCGTTATTCTAAATTTCTCCTCATAGTTTCCGGCAAGTTTTAGCCGTTCTCTTAAACTATCTTGTTTAGCGGGTTGTCCATAAGAACTAATGGAAATAAAAAAAATACACGTAACTAGGACGCTTTTTTTTATGTTGAATTCTGCTATTACCCTTTTACCGGCAAAAAAAACTCTAATGATAATTGAAGCAATCACGGGTCGGGGCATTAAGCTAAATTATATAGAAAATTCCTTTCTTACCCAAAGTAAAAAAAATTACCAATAAAAAGTAAATATAGAATTAATAATTACCAACGACTGAAAGTTAAAAGCTAATGAACCAGGCACTAAATCAAATTCCCGTGGGCCCTTTTAAAAGGGCTTCGGAGAATCTGATTCTATGCATTAAGATAAGAGGATAGGATAGTGATGTTCACAAATTCGATCTAACAATCTATAAAACCAACAGACTGTTGGACCAAATTGTAATGATTATTATTTGGAGGCAATAACCCGGTCAATAAAGGTTTTAAGTTTATCATGTTCGTCCGGCAGCGGGCAGCGAATCTCGGCCCAGTTGCCATTTTTATCGATCATTAAAAAGCGGGGAACCGCAGTAATCTTGTACTGTTTGCCAAAAGATTTCCCCATATCATCTAAAAGCTGCACGCCATCAAGTTGTTTTTCTTTTAGCATATCGAGCCACTTCTGTTTATCCTTTTCCCTATCGATAGAAATACCTACGAAAACAACGTTGTCGTTTCCTTGATATTCCTTTTCCAGCGTTTGCAGAAAAGGGATTTGATACTTGCAAGGACCGCACCAGGTAGCCCATGTATCAATAAACACCACTTTGCCTTTAAAATCCTTCATAGATACCACTTTGCCATCTTTATCGGGCAAGGTAAAATTGTAGGCTGTTTTACCTATAAAAACTGTGTCAGCGGCAAATCCGCTGAACGCCA
>DASXMZ010000402.1:0-4867 GCA_036495385.1 Mucilaginibacter sp.
CCCTGTTATAGTTGACGCAGCTGACAGGTACAATACCGAAAAGCGAAAAATGGCAGACAGGGATACTTACGGCAAAGCATTTTTACAAATAATGAATTTATGGCAAGTCGATGCGGAAGCCAGAAAATTTGTATTGGCAAAACGCCTTGCGAAAATTGCCGCTGATTTAATGGGTGTTGAAAATGTAAGGCTGTACCATGACCAGGCGCTGTTTAAAGAATCAGGTGGTGGGCCAACACCATGGCACCAGGACCAGTACTATTGGCCCATTGATACCAATAACACTATAACCATGTGGATGCCACTGGTAGATATTGACGTAGATATGGGTATGCTTACGTTTGCATCCGGGTCGTTCACGGAAGGTTCCGTGTTTAATTTTGAAATATCGGATGAATCGGAAACTGCTTATGAAAATTATGTGAAAGAGAAAAAGTTTCCCATAAGCCGTGCTAATACCATGAAGGCTGGCGACGCCACCTGGCATCGTGGCTTTACCATGCACCATGCCAACGGGAATAACTCGAATAAAATGCGCGAAGTAATGACTATCATTTATATAGCCGATGGAGCCCGCGTTTCGCCTTTTAAAAACAACTGGCAAAAAAATGATAACGAAAAATGGCTGATGGGAAAACCTATCGGTGAATTGATAGATTCGGAATTGAATCCGAGGTTGTTATAAAAAACTATCGTAGAGACGCGATGCATCGCGTCTCTACATTATTCAAAAAATACTTCTGTTCGCGCCTCCATCCACCTGTATCGTGGTGCCGCTGATATAAGCCGCCTGCTCCGACGCCAAAAAGGTGACTAAGGCAGCCAGTTCTTCGGGTTTGCCTATCCGGCCGAGCGGGATACTTTTAGCCCTTTCTTTTAAAGCTATTTCCGGGTCGGCATCTTTTGGCAGGGTGTGTTTTAGCCTTTCAGTGAGGATCATACCTGGCGCAACATTATTTACGGTGATGTTATATTGGCCCAATTCATCGGCCATTAATTTTGCCATCCCAACTACTCCCATCCGCATACTGGTTGAAAGTACCGAATTGCCCAATACCGATTTTACCGACCCGCTTATAATATTAATAATGCGTCCGCTGCCTGTTTTTTGCATGTGGGGTAGTACCAACCGGCTTGTTCTGGCGAAACTGAGCAATGTAAGTTCGAAGGCCTTTTGCCAGGCATCTTCATCAAAATTCTCGAATTTGTTAAAGGGCGGCCCTCCACCGTTGTTCAACAGAATATCAATATGGCCAAATCTATCGACAGTTTTTTGTATAAAGCTTTTAACCTGCTCTCCGTTGCTAACATCGACAGGTATGGCAATAACTTCATTGCCGGTAAGTTTGCGTATTTCATTGGCGGTATTATTCAACTCGTTTTCATCGCGCGAGCCAATGATCACTTTTGCCCCTTCAGCTGATAAGGCTGTTGCTATAGCCTTTCCCAGTCCTTTGCTGGCTGCTAATACGACAGCGACTTTATTAGTAAGTTTTAAATCCATAGGAACCAATAAGATATGTAATTAGGTATTCAAAAGACCGGTAAATTTACTGCAATTAAATTTTTATAAGATTAATAAAATGATTGACAAATGTGCAGATTTGTTAAAATAACAATTTGAAAATAGAAGTTTAATGAAAAAACTAATCCGGAGTTTCGGTTATGCGTTTAAAGGCGTGGCGTACGCAGCCGCAACTCAACTTAATTTCAGGATTCACCTGGTGGTTACTCTAATGGCCATATTTTTAGGTTATGCTCTTTGTATTTCAGTTACCGAATGGCAATGGATCATCCTTTGCATCGCCATTGTGCTAATGGCCGAATTATTTAATACAGCTATTGAAATGCTTACCGATCTCGTTTCACCGGAATATAATAAAGCAGCGGGTCGCGTTAAGGATATGGGTGCCGGGGCGGTAGTAATTGCGGCTATTTTTGCTCTGACTACCGGTATAATAATCTTTTTGCCGAAATTACTATTACTCATTAACCATGCTGCATAAAACGCGCGGAATAGTGTTTAAAACTACTGACTATAGTGAAAACAGCATTATCGTACAAGTTTTTACGGAGAAGTTTGGCTTGCAATCGTACATTGTTAACGGAGCCAAAAAGCCAAAAGCAAAGATAAACCGCAATATATTTCAGCCGCTTCATTTGCTGGATATGATAGTTTATCATAAAAACGCCGGGAATGTGCAGCGAATAAAAGAAGTAAAAAATTCTCCGCTTTTACAAAATATCCCTTATGATGTAATAAAAAGCAGTATTGCCCTTTTTTTAAATGAAGTGTTATACAAAGCGGTAAGGCAACAATCTGCCGACGAAAACCTGTTCGGCTTTATATTTAGCGCTGTTGAATGGCTTGATAATGAAATAGCAGGGCTTGCTAATTTTCATCTTTTATTTTTAATAAAGCTAACCCGCTACCTCGGGTTCTATCCGGATAGTTACCTTGCGGGAGATGCTGATTATTTTGATCTGAAGAACGGCGTTTTTTGCCGTTATAAACCCGACAGCGTTTTGTATCTGTCACCTCCTTATACGCAGAAGTTCTATACGCTGCTGCAGCATGGTTTTGAAAGTTTACCCCAAATCAAACTAACAAACGACGACCGCCGTTATCTGATCCAGAAACTATTGGAATATTATGCGCTGCATGTAGATGGCTTTGGTAATATCCGGTCGCATGAGGTGTTAGAGGAAGTGTTAGGTTAAATATTGTCTGAATCAAGATTTTCAGGATTTAGGGATTAACAGGATAATAAACTATTTATCCGTCCTGCATCATGAAAATCCTCAAATCCTGCAAATCCTGGTTCAGACATCATTCTTAAATTTTTTTAAAAAGATTTTCAACTTATCAATTATATCGAAAACAATACAATCAAAGCCAACTAAAGCCTTTATATTTAAGTCTTGAATAAGCCGCTATTATGATTCAACCAAAACGCCTTCTTTCCATTGATGTATTAAGGGCTGTGAATATGTTTTTCATGATCTTTGTGAATGATTTAAGCGGGGTGCGCAATGTACCCTTTTGGATAGATCACGTAAAGGCAAGTGAAGACGGTATGCATTTCGCTGATACTATTTTCCCGATATTTTTATTTATCGCCGGCCTGTCAATTCCCCTGGCAATCGGCAGGCGGATTAGCCGGGGCGATACATTTACTTCTATTGCGGGTTATATTCTTTTGCGATCGTTTGCTTTGATCGTGATGGGTTTTTTCCACGTAAACATGGAGGAATACAATTCAACCGCGGTATTGCCATTGGGTGTATGGGAATTTTTATTAACATTAAGTTTCTTTTTAATCTGGCTCGACTACCCGGATACGCTTTCGAAAGGAAAAAAATACGTTCTAATGGGTACCGGGGTAGTTATTCTTATCATACTGGCACTTCTTTATAAGGGAGGTAAACCCGATGCCCCGACGGGATTGGAGCCGTCCTGGTGGGGAATTTTAGGTATTATCGGTTGGGCTTATTTGCTTTGCGCGGGTGTATATTTAATCGTGAAGGGCAGGTTATCCTGGTTAATTGTCGCGCTTATTTTATTTGTCGGCATTAACCTTTGCATTCATGGTTCTATATTCGATTATAAAATATTGCTTATTAAAGACGGGGCGTCGGCGTCATTAATGATGTTTGGTGTGGTGATTTCTTTATTGTATTCAAAAATAACAGTCGCAGGTAATTATAAAAGGTTGTGGGTAATATTCACATTAATCGGCATTATATTAATAGCGCTTGGCTTTCTTGTCCGTCCTTATACCCAGGGCATTTCGAAAATTCATTCTACGCCATCGTGGGTTTTCATATGTACCGGCATTGGTGTATTGCTATTCGAGTTATTTATTTGGTTGGTTGATGTTAAACACAAACAGAACTGGTTTAAAATTATAAAGCCTGCAGGAACAAGCACCCTTACCTGCTACCTGATACCCTATTTCCAGGTAGCAATTTTTTATATGCTTCATTTCAGGTACCCTCACTTTTTTAATTTCGGCGTCGGCGGTATCATACGTTCATTCGCAGTTTCATTTATTGTAATTATAATTACAGGCTTCCTTGAAAAGAAAAGACTGCGATTGAAGGTATAAAACAGCTGTTTATTATGACTCAAGGACCAAAGGGTTTGATTGTAAAAAAATGGGCTGCGCCGTTTTCTATACTTTTGATAGCAACCGCCAGCTTGTTTAAACCTGTACCATTAATAGCCCAGAACAAAAAGGTAATTATAGGATACGTTGGCGGTTACAGGGGATTAATAAATACCGATCTGATTACCCCCCAAAAACTTACCCATATAAATTATGCCTTTGTCGACATAAAAAACAACCGGGCATGGCTACACAGGGAAGCGACTGATACCATAAATTTCAGACATTTAAACCTGTTGAAGAAACAGAATCCTGCTCTTAAAATACTAATCTCAATAGGAGGGTGGACCTGGAGCGGCAAGTTTTCGGATGCGGTATTAACAGATACTTCCCGGCAGGCATTTGTAGCAAGCGCCGTTGATATCATCAAAAAGTTCGATATGGATGGCATCGATATCGACTGGGAATATCCTGGCCGCCCCGGGTTTGAAGGTAATATCTATCGTCCTGAAGACAAGTAAAACTATACCTTATTGTTCAGCGAACTACGCAAGCAATTAGATAAGCTTGGTGCTAAAAGCGGTAAAAAATATCTCCTGACGACGGCAGCGGGTGCTTTCAGTTCGTTTCTTGATCATACCGAGATGGCAAAGGCACAGCAATACCTGGATTATATTAATTTGATGACGTATGATTTTTCGGGCGGTAAAATAGCCTCGCATCACACGAGCTTATTTGCATCAAAAGCTTATAAAGCA
>DASXMZ010000403.1:0-8437 GCA_036495385.1 Mucilaginibacter sp.
AACGACGACAATAAAAAATTACTTGCACAATTAGCGCCTATATTCAAAGAAGCTCAGGAGGTAAAAGTCCAGGAGGAGGCGGCCACGCCTGCTCAACAAAACACGGCTGAATTTCAGAATACCATGCAGGCTAAACACAAGGAGCTGGCAGCGGCTCAAAAGGCTGTGCTAAAGGTATTTATTGCATCAAATCCGGATAGTTACATCAGCGTGCTGGCTTTAAGTTCTGTGGGAGGGCCATCGCCGGACCCGGCCGAGCTTGAATCGCTTTATAACTCTTTATCTCAAAGATTGAGAGACACTGAAACCGCAAAAAATTTAAAAAATGCTATCGACGCGCTAAAGGTTAACGGTGTTGGTACCATGGCTGCCGATTTTACTCAAAATGATGTGAACGGAGCACCTATAAAACTTTCGTCGTTCAGGGGTAAATATGTTTTACTTGATTTTTGGGCATCGTGGTGTGGACCCTGTCGCCAGGAAAACCCAAATGTTGTGAAGGCTTACAAGAAATATAAAGACAGAAACTTCGCTATCATTGGCGTATCACTAGATAGGGCCGATAGCAAAGCTAATTGGCTTGCAGCCATAAAAAGCGACGGCCTGGCCTGGACACAAGTTTCAGATTTAAAATTCTGGAGCAACGAGGTTGCAGTTTTATATCATATCCAATCTATCCCTGCCAATTTCCTGATTGATCCTAACGGAAAGATCATCGCAAAAGACCTTCGCGGTGTTGACCTTGAAAACAAATTGGAAGACGTTTTAAAGTAACGATTAACTATTAATAAAAAACAACCGACTACTAATTCACTATGTTTTTATAATTGCTTGTAAAGTCTTTACATTGCAATACAAATCAATTGAATGAAAAAAATAATTTTAGCAGCTATTTCATTTTTACCGGTGCTTGTTTTTGCCCAGGGTGGCAAATTCGAAATAGAGGGAACATTGGGTACTTTTAGTGCACCAGCAAAAGCCTATTTGCAATATAGGGTTAAAGACAAAACAATTACTGATTCAGTTAACTTAAAAGATGGAAAATTTCATTTTCAAGGCGTAGTTGAGGGTGATCCTGTCTATGCAATTTTGGTATTTAATGCAAAAGGAACAGGTATGAGCCATAATGACTATAAAACTGTATTTATTGAAAAAGGCACTATCACTGTAACCGGAACTGATCTTATTGCTACCGCAAGCGTTGCCGGCACAAAAACAAATGATGATAATGCACGTTATGCAACGGCCTTAAAGCCGGTAAATGATGCCTACGATGCTCTTGAAGCTAAACAAAAAGCCGCTACCCCCGAGCAGCAACAATCAGACGCGTTTGAAAAAGAGAATAACAAAGCTGAAAAAGAAATAGAAGCTCAGGAATCGGCTTTAAACAAAAAATTTATACAGGATAATCCCGATTCATTTAGAAGTCTTATTACGTTGGAATCGTACGCTTATGGTGGTGACTATCCGGACATCCAGCAATTATTCGACGGACTCTCCACTGCTGAAAAAGAAACAGAAGCAGGAAAAAAGTTTGCTGAAAGACTACCAAAATTAAAAGCGGTAGCATTGGGAGCTGTAGCGCCAGAATTTGCCGAAGCTGACACAAGTGGTAAAGTTATTAGTTTATCTTCCTTCAGGGGTAAATACGTGCTGATCGATTTTTGGGCATCATGGTGTGGCCCTTGCCGTCACGAGAACCCAAATGTGGTAAAAGCATTTAATCGTTTCAAAGGTCAGAATTTTACAATAATCGGCGTGTCATTAGACAGACCGGGAGCAAAAGACAAATGGCTGAAAGCTATACATAAAGACGGTCTTACCTGGACCCAGGTATCTGACCTTAAATTCTGGGACAGCAAAACGGCTGGTTTATATGTAGTAAGAGGAATCCCGCAAAACTTTTTACTTGATCCCAACGGAAAAATCATTGCCAAAAATCTTAGGGGTGACGACCTGGAAAATAAATTAGAGGAGCTTTTCGGTAAGATATAGTCGGAGTCCGGAAGTCAGTAAAGTCCGAAAAAATGAGGTTCATTTTTCGGACTTTTTTGTTTTAATTTCGTGCTGTATGTTAACCAATTCCTTATACTTTTAACAATATGAAAAAATTAATATTTGCCATTTTGGTATGCCTTCACACCATCGCTTTCGCACAATCAAATGAGTTTATTGTAAAAGGTAAAATAGCCAACCTCAGTAAACCGGCAAAATTATTTCTTGTTTACAATAATAGGATCGCGGATTCAACCGTGTTAAATAATGGTGAATTTAGTTTTAATGGCACAGTTAACCAGCCGACTGAGGCTTACCTTACACTAAATAAAGCCGGTAACGGCTTTACCGAGGATAATTATGTAAAATTTTACCTGGAAACGGGTGGTGTTATTAGCGTACGGTCCATTAATGATTCATTAGCTAAAACTAAAATAACCGGCACAAAAAACAATGATGATCAGGAACGGTATAAGTCGTTAATGGCACCAATTGAACTTCGCGACGGGCAACTGGAGACCAGGGATACCGCGGCAACTGAAGAGCAAAAAAAGTCCCCGCAATTTTTGAAAGAACTGGAGTTATTAAATAAAGCGCTTGAAAAAGAAAGAAGGGCCCTAAATAAAAAATTCATAACGGAAAATCCATCTTCATTAGTGAGTCTCGATGCTTTATATTCATTTGCAATGTATAGTGATTATAATCACGTTTCTGCGTTGTTCAACCAACTATCTCTTGCGGTGAAAAACAGCCCGGGTGGAAAATCATATGCTAAGACACTCGAAAACATGAGCATAGTAGGCCTTGGTAGGATTGCGCCGGATTTTGAACTACCTGATACTAACAAAAACATGGTAAAACTGTCGTCTTTCAGGGGAAAATACGTGTTGTTGGATTTTTGGGCGTCTTGGTGCCCGGTTTGCCGGGAGTCGAGCCCTGGCGTACTTAAGGCTTATAATCTATACAAGGATAAAAGTTTTAACATACTCAGTGTATCACTTGATAAGCCGGGCGAAAAACAGACGTGGTTAAATGCAGTTCATCACGATGGAATGTTATGGACTCAGGTATCTGACCTTAAATTTTGGCAAAGCCCAGTGGTTAATTTATATAAACTTACGGCATTGCCACAAAATTTTCTGATTGATCCTACTGGCAAAATCATCGCCCGTAACCTTGATGGCAATGAGCTAACGGCCAAACTAGCTGAAATTTTTGGTATGAGAGATTAAACTAAATTCGGAAAAACCCAAATTCAACAACATGAAACTACTCCCCGACTTTCCCGACTTTCGGACTTAAAGAAGATCGAACCCAATGTCCTTCCTGAAATACATACCGTCAAAATAAATACGACTGGCATCGGCGGTGGCTTGCTGAAGTGCGGCAAACAGGTCATCCTGTAAAGAGGTTATTGCCAACACTCTTCCGCCCGAGGTTTTTACATCCTCATTATCAAGATAGGTACCCGCATGAAAAACCTGCGAATCACGTACGTTTTCTGCACCGGTAATCGTTTTGTTTTTCAAATATTCTCCCGGGTAACCACCTGATACCATCATCACGGTTGCCGCTATTTTATCTGATATGAGTAGTTCTTTTTTGTCAAGATCACCATTCGCCACGCCTTCCAATAAGTCAACAAAGTCAGATGTTATTCTTAGCATTACGCTTTCTGTTTCGGGGTCACCCATGCGACAATTGTATTCAATTACATAAGGCTCGCCATAACAGTTCATCAGGCCAATAAAAATGAAGCCTTTATAGGGGATATTTTCTTTTTTTAAGCCCTCAACAGTCGGTATAATTATCCGCTCTTCTACTTTTTTCATAAAAGCAGCATCGGCAAACGGAACCGGCGAAACGGAGCCCATACCACCGGTATTTAAACCTGTATCACCCTCGCCAATGCGTTTATAATCTTTCGCCTCCGGTAAAACTTTATAATGCGTGCCATCAGTCATCACAAATACCGAAAGCTCAATCCCCTGTAAAAATTGCTCAACCACCACCTTTGAACTCGCTTCGCCAAATTTTGCTTCGGTTAACATCTCTATTAACTCCTGCTGTGCTTCCTGCATACTTGCGCAAATCAAAACTCCTTTTCCTGCGGCAAGGCCATCGGCCTTTAAAACTACGGGTAAACCTATTGTGGCGATATATTCAAACCCGGCTTGTAAGGTTTCTTTCGTAAAGGTTTTCGAAGCACCGGCCGGAATGTTGTTGCGTTCCATAAATTGTTTGGAAAAATCCTTGCTGCCTTCCAGTTGAGCACCTTCCCGTTGGGGGCCAATCACCGGGATGTTTTTCAATTTATCATCGGCAAGAAAAAAATCATATATACCTTTTACCAGGGGTTCTTCAGGCCCAACAAGAACCATGTCTATTCGCTTATCTAAAACAACCTGTTTAATACCCTCAAAGTCGGTTGCCTTTACATTAATATTCGTTCCATACTGGTTGGTGCCGGCATTACCTGGTGCTATAAAAAGCTGACTACATTTAGGGCTTTGCGATATTTTCCAGGCGAAGGCACTTTCCCTTCCGCCCGAACCAAGGATCAGAATATTCATGGGGCAAAGATAGTTTTTTGTTTAGTACGATGAAGTATCATGTAGCTAGTATCAAGTATCAAGACATTTTTTTAGGCAGGCTATTTTCGAATTTTTTAATTCAATCAGTTTTTACTTAATACTAGCTACTTGATACTAGTTACTAATTCTTACCTTTGCCTGTCATAATGGCTCAATATTGCAATGGCGCAATTGTTGAGTTTATAGCATCATATAAAAATAATATGTTAGATTTTATAAGTAAGCTTTTTGGAAATAAATCAGAGCGGGATGTAAAAAGTTTATGGCCTTTAGCTGAGAAGGTAAAGGCTGAATTTGCGAAGCTTGGTGATATAAGCAACGACGAGCTTAGAGCGAAAACTATCGCTTTTAAAGAAACGCTAAGCCAGGCGCTGGCCGAAATTGACAGTGAAATCCAATCAATTAAAGATAAGACTGAAAATAACCCCGACATAGAGGTAAACGAAAAGGTAGCTTTATATACCCAGCTGGATAAACTGGAAAAAGACCGCAATAAAGAATTGGAAGTTGTTTTGATGACCATTCTTCCCGAGGCTTTTGCTGTGGTAAAAGAAACCGCCCGTCGTTTTAAAGAGAACAAAACACTCGAAGTAACTGCGACCCAATTTGACCGTGATTTGGCTGCAAAAAAATCAAATGTGTTGATTAAAGGCGATAAAGCCATCCATCACAACACCTGGTTAGCCGCTGGGAATGAAGTTACCTGGGACATGGTACACTATGACGTACAGCTGATTGGCGGTATTGTATTGCACCAGGGTAAAATTTCTGAAATGGCAACTGGTGAAGGTAAAACATTAGTAGCTACCTTACCGGCTTATTTAAATGCACTTGCCGGACAAGGCGTACACATAGTTACTGTAAACGACTACCTGGCACGACGCGACTCGGAATGGATGGGACCATTGTATGAGTTCCACGGATTATCAGTTGATTGTATCGATAAACACGAACCAAACTCGGAAGAACGCCGCAACGCTTATATGTCTGACATCATTTTCGGCACCAACAATGAATTTGGTTTCGATTACCTGCGTGACAATATGACACGCAGCCCTGAAGAACTGGTACAACGAAAATTGCACTATGCGATGGTGGACGAAGTTGACTCTGTTTTGATTGACGATGCCCGTACTCCTTTGATCATTTCCGGACCTATACCACGTGGTGATGAGCACGAGTTTTATGAGTTAAAACCTCGCATTGAGCGTCTGGTAAATGCACAAAAAACATATGTTAACGGCGTTTTAAATGAGGCAAAAAAACTTATAGCCGAAGGAAAAACCGGTCCGGATGAAGGCGGTTTGGCCCTGTTGCGCGCTTTTAGAGGTTTGCCTAAAAGCAAAGCCCTAATTAAATACTTAAGTGAAGGCGCTAACAGGCAGGTTTTATTAAAAAGCGAAAACCATTACATGCAGGACCAAAGCAAGGAAATGCATAAAGTGGATGCCGAGCTGTTTTTTATAATTGACGAAAAGAACAACCAGGTTGAACTGGCCGAAAAAGGAATCGAACTGATTACCGCTTCGGGCGAAGACCCCCACTTCTTTGTAATGCCTGATGTAGGTACAGAAATTTCTGAAATTGAAAAATCGAGCCTGCCCGCAGAAGAAAAAATTCAACAGAAAGATGATTTGATGCGCGATTTTTCCATAAAATCAGAACGTATCCATTCGGTTAATCAGCTGTTGAAAGCATATACGTTGTTTGAAAAAGACACCGAATACATTTTAGATGAGGGCAAGGTAAAAATTGTTGATGAGCAAACCGGCCGTGTATTGGATGGTCGCAGGTATTCTGATGGCTTGCACCAGGCAATTGAAGCAAAGGAAAATGTAAAAGTTGAGGACGCAACCCAAACATTTGCTACTATAACGCTGCAAAACTACTTCCGTATGTACCACAAACTTTGCGGCATGACAGGTACTGCGGTTACCGAAGCCGGTGAGTTTTGGGAAATATACAAGCTGGATGTGGTGGAAATCCCCACAAATACATCTATCAGCCGCGATGACAGGCAAGACCTTGTTTATCGTACCGTGCGCGAAAAATACAACGCCGTAGCCGAAGAAATTACTAAACTTACCCAGGCAGGTCGTCCGGTGTTAGTGGGTACTACCTCTGTTGAAATTTCAGAATTGATAAGCCGCATGCTTAAGTTGCGTGGCATAAAACACAATGTGTTAAATGCCAAGCTGCACCAAAAAGAGGCGGATATTGTTGCCGAAGCCGGGCGTTCGGGTACAGTAACCATTGCAACCAACATGGCTGGTCGTGGTACGGATATAAAATTGGGACCAAATGTAAAAGAGGCTGGTGGTTTAGCTATTGTTGGTACGGAGCGTCATGAATCGCGCCGGGTTGACAGGCAGTTAAGAGGCCGCGCCGGCAGGCAGGGTGATCCGGGATCGTCTCAGTTCTTTGTGTCATTAGAGGATAACCTGATGCGTTTGTTTGGGTCTGAGAGGATCTCGAACCTGATGGTGCGCATGGGAATTGAAGAAGGAGAAGTGATACAGCATTCCATGATCTCCAAATCTATCGAACGCGCGCAGAAAAAAGTTGAAGAAAATAACTTCGGTATCCGTAAGCGCTTGCTTGAATATGACGACGTGATGAACTCACAGCGTTCGGTAATTTACGCAAAACGTAAAAACGCGCTGTTTGGCGAGCGTTTAGACGTGGATTTGAGCAACACTACTTTCGACGTAGTTGAGGACATTGTTACCGAATATAAGGAATCAAATAACTACGAAGGGTTTACGCTCGAATTGATCCGTTTGTTCTCGGTAGATGTGGAAATTTCTCATGATGATTTCGGCCATATGTCAATTAATGCTTTGGTTGAAACCATATTCCGGGAGGTTACAGATTTTTACAAACGTAAACAGGAAGCCATCGCTAAACAAGCGTTCCCCGTTTTAAAAGATGTATTTGATACACGCGGCGACTATGTAGAAAATATTGTAGTGCCATTTACCGATGGCATAAATGGCATACAGGTTTCCGTTCCGCTTAAAAAAGCTGTTAAAAATAAAGGATTGGAAGTATTCAAGTCATTCGAAAAGAATGTAACGCTTTCCCTAATAGATGATGCCTGGAAAGAGCATCTTCGCGAAATGGATGAGTTAAAACAATCCGTACAAAACGCAGTTTACGAACAAAAGGACCCGTTATTGGTTTATAAATTTGAAGCTTTTGAATTATTCCGCCAGATGCTGGCAACCGTAAATAAGGAGCTGGTAAGTTTCTTGTTTCGCGGAGGCATACCTCAGCAGCAAGCCGAAGAAGTAAAAGAAGCCAGGCCGCAACCGAAACTGGATCTAAAAAAAATGCGGACATCAAAACCTGAACTGGTAGGCGAAGCAAACGGCGTACCGATGCAGGACATGCGGGAGCTGCAAAAAGCTACCCCAGTAAGGGTTGAACAAAAAATAGGCAGAAATGACCCTTGTCCATGCGGCAGCGGGAAAAAATATAAAAACTGCCATGGTGTAGGGATGGTATAAGGAAATTGAATGGGTTAACCCTCTTTTTTGCTTGCAAAAGAGAGGGTGGTCAAGCGAAGCAAAGACCGGGTGAGTAATTGTGCAAGCGACATTGGCGCGAATGCATTGGCGTGTTGACTCACCCCGACGACGCTACGCTGGTCGGCCCTCTCTTTGCCTGCGGCAGAAAGAGGACAAAAAAAATCTCTAAACTAATAACCGGGGGAGATTTAGAGGGGGCTTAAATATATTTTTTAAAAAATGAAAAACGCATTATCTTATTTCAAAATCAAATTTTACCAGATAAGTTATTGCATTTTTTTTATTGCCATTTTGATTCCCGTTCTGTCGTCCGCACAG
>DASXMZ010000404.1:0-5294 GCA_036495385.1 Mucilaginibacter sp.
GTGTGTCTAATTCATCCCTGAACAAAATGGACGCTTCGTTTTGATTGCTATAAATGAGGATTAATTTACTCTTACCAGAACGGGCTAATATGTATTTGAGCTGGGAAAATATCGGAACGATACCACTGCCCGCTGCAAACAATAAAATATCTTTTTCTTCTTCAAAATCGGCTATCGTAAACTTTCCTGCGGGTTCTACAGCGTTTAAAATGTCGCCTTTTTTTACTTTGGTTTGCAGGAAGCGGGATATTTCACCATTCTCAATCCGTTTAACAGTGATGGCTAAAAACGCTTCATCCGGAGAAGAGCTTAGGGAATAGGAGCGGCGGATCTCTTCATCATGATGTGAAAATACAAGCGTTATAAACTGACCGGCCTTATAGTTGATTTTAATATCGGATATTTCCTTTAGAAAGAAAGTAGCCGTATCGGGCAGTTCCCATTTTATTTCATGGACTTTCAACTGAAGCATGATTACGCCCGCAGTATAATTTTACCAAAGTGCGTTGAGTTTTCCATTTTTCGGACCGCCTTTTCAGCTTCAGCCAGCGGAAACACTTCATCAACTATTGGAACAATATGATGTTTATTTACGAAATCAACCATTGCGTCAAATTCTTCAATGGTGCCCATTGTTGTGCCTAATATCTGCAATTGCTTCCAAAATATTTTTCGACCATTCAACTCAGGAATATTGCCGGCTGTTCCGCCAAAGAATACAATTCGGGCTCCCGGATTACAGATGTCCAAAAATTTAGCAAATCCATCGCCTAAAGCGCTATCTATAACCACATCAAAACCACCTGAGAGTAATTGCAATTGTCCGGCCCAATCCTGGGCTTTGTAGTTTACGCCTGCCAGCGCGCCAAGTTGTTTCTCGCGTTCAATTTTCTCTCCTGAGCCAGACGTTACAAATACCTGGCACCCTGCTGCCACGGCCAATTGCAATGCGATGGTACCCGTCCCACTGCCCGCGCCCGAGATTAAAACTTTATCACCCTTTTTTACTTTGGCTTTTGTAAACAGCGCTCTATAAGCGGTTAAGCCGGCTAGCGGGAGGGCTGCTGCCTGCTCCCAATTCAAGTGGTCGGGTTTTTCATAAAGATACTCCGCCCGTACTTTTATATACTCGGCCAATGTTCCGGTCTCTGGTAAACCAAGAATTTTAAATTCTTTTGACTGGTATTCAGGATCATTTCCCCAATCGTGCGATGGGTTAATAATCACTTCTTTGCCGATCCACTCTTTTTCGGATTCACCGGCGGCTTCGGCAACTATCCCCGCGCCATCAGAGCCTAATATTGAAGGATATTTGATACCAGCATATTTTCCTACAGTAATCCAGTAGTCGCGGCGGTTTAAAGCTGCAGCTTTTATCTTAACCAAAACCTCGCCGGGTCCCAAAGTTGGTTTGTCAACTTTTTTAAATATTAGCGGCTTATCTGCCGCTTCAAGTACAATCGCTTTCATAGGTAAAAAAGCTAATTTATCTGAATCAGGATTTACAGGATTTTAGGATTGCCATGATTAATTAGCAGACATCCTGTTAATCCTCAAATCCCGAATCCTGATTCAAACAATAGTAAAATTGCCGCTATGCTCCCCCTTTAGGGGGCCAGGGGCTTATACCGCTTTTGAGTACAATTCAGCAACGTGATTCCAGTTGATCACATTCCAGATTGCGGCCAAATACTCAGGGCGACGGTTTTGATATTTAAGGTAATAGGCATGTTCCCAAACATCAATACCTAAAACCGGGGTGCCTTTTACTTCGGCAATGTCCATTAATGGGTTATCCTGGTTAGGAGTTGAACAAATTGCCAATTTTTTATCTGGCGTAACAATTAACCATGCCCAGCCCGATCCGAAACGGGTTGCGCCAGCTTCAGAAACTTTAGTTTTAAAATCAGCAAATGAGCCAAAAGTGCTGTTTATTGCTGTAGCCAATGCGCCTGAAGGTTCGCCACCGCCGCCTGGTGAAAGCAATGTCCAAAACATGCTGTGGTTGTAATGGCCTCCACCGTTGTTACGCACAGCCATCGGGAATTTCGAGATATTTTTAATGATATCGTCGATGCTGCTATCAGCTTCAGGCTTTCCCTCAAGGGCTTTGTTTAAGTTAGTAACATAAGCCTGGTGATGTTTGCCATGGTGAATTTCCATGGTCATTTTATCAATGTGGGGTTCCAATGCATCGGTAGCGTATGGTAACGCCGGTAGTGTAAATGCCATAATTTTAAGTTTTAAAGTTTAATGATGTAAGTAACAAATATAAAGTGTTGAATGGGTATTTTGTTCTAAAGAATGTCATGTTTTTGTGTGGGCTATGGTTCATGGTTCATAGTTCATGGAAGCTTCAGCTATGAACTATGAACTCATTTTCTCTTGCTCCTGAAAAATCCTCTGACCAGTTCAGCGCATTCATTTTCATGTATGCCGCCTGTAATTAAGGTTTTAGGGTGGGTTATTTTCTGATTTAGCCTGCCGAAACCCAGCTTTGAATCATAAGCACCAAAAACAATACGGCCAAGCTGAAACCAATAACAAGCCCCTGCACACATTACACAAGGTTCAAGCGTTACATACAAGGTACAGTCCTGAAGGTATTTGCCGCCAATAAAGTTTGCTGCTGCGGTAAGGGCCTGCATTTCGGCATGAGCTGAAACGTCATTCAGCCGCTCGGTAAGATTATGGCCCCGGCCTATTATGCGCCCTTTACAAACCACAATGGCGCCTATCGGAATTTCGTCCTCAGCTAATGCCAATTTTGCTTCCCGGATTGCTTCGTTCATAAAGAAGTCATCGGGCGAAATAGTAGGCTCGTCGCCAAAATTAATATACCGCATTATATAAGTTTACTGCCATTTGTAACCGGCTTTTCGATCGAGGCCAAAACAATATCACCATTATCATCAGCAAAGCCTGTAAGTAAAAATTCCGACATAAAATTAGCGATCTGTTTTGCAGGGAAATTAACGATCGCTAAAATTTGCCGGCCAATCAATTGCTCCTTTGTATAGTGTTTAGTGATTTGTGCGCTTGTCCATTTAATGCCCAAAGGGCCGAAATCAACTTTTACTTTATAAGCAGGTTTGCGCGCATGAGGGAAATCTGCCGCCTCCAATATGGTACCCGCCCGTATCTCCACTTTTTCAAAATCGTGCCAGGTAATTGTTTCCATTTCGCAAAGTTATAAACCTGTTCTTAATTCAATCCTTCCGGCCATTTTTTATTTTGGATGATTTGCAAACTAAAGAAAGCATCTAAAAAGGTTAGAAAATCACTTTGATGATTGTAAAACTGTTGTTATGCCGGATATTTATAAAACGGGACATAATTTTTAGTTATTAAATCAGTTATAGCCCGTAAAGAATATATATGAAGAAATACTTACTATTATTATCCGCACTAATTATTGGAATTTCATCCTGCAAAAAAGATTCATCAACGTTTAACGCGGCAGCCCAAGCCGTCACAGACGACGGTTTGATAAAGGCCTATATAGCCGCTAATAACATTAATGCTACAAAGGATGCATCGGGGTTATACTATTCGGTGGTAACCCCTGGTACCGGGGCGTATCCAACGGCAAGCTCAACTGTTAGCGTAAATTATAGCGGCAAGTTATTGAATGGGTCAGTTTTCGCTACTCTTTCTAATTTGACGTCTCCTTTGAGTGGGCTTATAAAAGGCTGGCAAATCGGTATACCTCATATTAATGCTGGAGGAAGAATATTGCTGATTATCCCTTCCGGTTTGGCGTACGGAAATAGTTCGCCGGGCACTTCCATTCCGGCAAACTCAGTATTGGTATTTACCATCGACCTGATTAGTTTTACTAATTAATAAGGAACGATGCACTAAAAATAATATTTATTGAAAATGACGGTTTTCAGGCCGTCATTTATTTTTTTATATTCGAAGAAAATACCACGGTAAAATATTCTATTATGCTGAATTGTAGATGTGTATTAGGATTTGGTTTTACAAAAAGAGGCTGTTCAATTTTACAAATATGTTAAATAAGATCCTGTTTGTTTCAACCTTGAGCTTAGCTGCAATCCTGTCATCGGCGAAAGCCGGTTATTCGAAAGCTGCCATTGCAACTAATGGCTACACACCTTTTGAAATGAATGTTGCTATTATATTGCCGCCTGATACGGTACCACCAGCTGAAGTGATGGACGTTATTAAAAAAGTTGTTCATTCCCTCGATACTTTCAATATTGACCAGGTGGCAAATTTGTATACACCTAACGCTGTAATTGCCGACGATGAACCCCCATATTCTTGGAATGGCCCTACTGCGGGTGTGCAATGGGTAAATGCCGTTGAGAAAGCTTGTAAAGAAAATGAACTAACAAAACTTAAGGGAACGGTAGAGGCTGTTAATGTTTACCAGCAAACAGTTGATAATGTTTATTTGGTTGTGCGCGTAAATTATGTTGGTAATTTGCCCGGCAGTGCTCATTTTACATCAAAGGGAGCCTTTACTTTTGTATTAAGGCAGGTAAATGGTGCATGGCTCATCAAGAGCCAGGCCTGGGTGCCCCGAAAAGGGATGTAATAATCAGAAAATATATTTTGTCTAATCTCCTGTTTATTTGCAGCAAAAACCAATGGCGCAGTTCAACTGCCGAATTGCTGTTTAAAAATCATCCGGTTCATCAGGCACGTTCAGCCGGAACAAGTGATAAAGCCAGGATTAAAGTAACCCAAAAGCTGGTTGAATGGGCGGATATAGTTTTCGTGATGGAACGAAAACATAAAGAACTGCTCGCACAACGATTCCCTTTCATAATTTCAGTTAAACGACTAATCGTGTTAAATATTGAGGATAACTACCAGTATGGCGACCCGGAATTGATAACGATATTAAGGCAGGAACTGGGCGGATATTTAAAATAAAAAACCGGCCAGGGTTTTAGCCCAAGCCGGTTTTTTAAAAATTAAATGCTTTATTTATATGCTTAACCTGCCTTCAGTTGAATCTGTTGAGGTGTATATACCTTCAGGAGCTGATTGATGAGCTTTTGTTGTAAAAGGCGATTTCTTTGTAAAGAGGCCCAGGCAAAACAAAAGTAATCCCAATAACAGTTGCGGTAAAAATACTTTTGATGAAAAGCTCCATAACCACGGCGACACCGCTAATATGAAACCCATCACCACATCAATTACCAGGTGCATCTGCATCGGGAACTGTTTTACAAAGCCGGTTTCGTTATCTACAAAAACAGCCATAATAAACTGCAGCCATCCCATATATATTGGAATAAGCAAAGCTGCACTTGATA
>DASXMZ010000405.1:0-10995 GCA_036495385.1 Mucilaginibacter sp.
TTATGTGAGCAATATATTGCAGGGAGGTAGTTATTTTAGTTAGTTGCAGTTATTCAGTGGCAGTGGCAGTCGAGGTTTAACTTTAGCTAAGAACTGCTATAGTTGCTAAAAAACGTACTAAGTGCCACTGCTACTTAAAACTGCTACTAAAAATATTTAATTTACTATTGACAACAATATGGATAACAGGAGAGACTTTATAAAAAAAGCTGCGCTATTGGCCGGCGCGGCGGGACTTGCAAATGTTTTACCCGCTTCTATCCAAAAGGCGTTGGCCATTAATCCACCTGCAGGCAGCACCTATATGGATGCTGAACATATCGTTATCCTGATGCAGGAAAACCGGTCTTTCGATCATTGCTTCGGTACACTAAAAGGTGTAAGGGGCTTTAATGATCCAAGAGCGATTGATTTGCCCAACAAAAACAAAGTATGGATGCAGTCGAATAAGAAAGGTGAAACATATGCTCCCTTTCGTTTGGATATTAAACGAACTAAATCTACCTGGATGGATTCGCTCCCCCATTCATGGAAAAACCAGGTAAATGCCCGTAACGATGGCAAATTTGACCAATGGCTGGAAAACAAAAGAAATAGCATCCCGGCCTATTCGGACATGCCTTTAACTTTAGGCTACTATACCCGCGAAGATATTCCTTTTTACTATTCGCTTGCCGATGCCTTTACTGTTTGCGACCAAAACTTCTGTTCGGCATTAACCGGTACTAACCCTAACCGGCTGTTTTTTTGGACAGGCACCATAAGAGAGGAACAACATGAGAATTCCAGAGCCCATGTCTGGAATGATGACATGGATTATGGCGCGTTAAAATGGGCTACCTTTCCTGAGCGCCTGGAAGACCAGGGCATAAGCTGGAAATGCTATCAGAATGAAGTGGCAATTGATACCGGCTTTGAAGGAGAAGAAGACCCATGGCTATCAAATTTTCAGGATAACCCGTTGGAATTCTTTTCACAGTATAATATACATTTAAACGAGCTCCATATCAAAACAGTCCCAAAAAGAACGGCTGAAATTGAGCATAAAATAAACGGGTTGCAAAAACAGATAGCAGCTTTGCCGGCAGGCGACGCGAAAATCAACTCGTTAAAAGCCAAATTGAAAAATGCGGAATCAGACCTTATAGAGATGAATAAGGAACATGAAAAAGCTCAGGATGGTATGTTTGAAAAGCTATCAGACAGGGAAAAAAGCATTCACAAAAAAGCTTTTGATACAAATAAAAACGATCCAAATTATCGTTCGCTTGCCGATCTTAAATATCATGACAATGGAATAGAGCGCGAGTTTAAGGTGCCAAAAGGAGATGTACTGCACCAGTTCAGGCAGGATGTAAATTCAGGGAACTTGCCAACTGTTTCATGGTTGTCGGCGCCGGAACATTTTTCGGACCATCCAAGCTCAGCATGGTATGGGGCATGGTACGTATCAGAAGTGATGGATATACTTACAAAAAATCCTGATGTCTGGAAAAAAACCATTTTCATATTAACATACGATGAAAATGATGGGTATTTTGATCATGTACCGCCGTTTGTTGTACCTCATTCGCATAAAACAGGTACCGGGCTTGTTTCTAAAGGAATAGACAGCCGGGTAGAATTTGTAACACTCGAACAAGAAAAAGAAAGAAACGACTTCCCGGAAGAATATGATCGCGAAAGCTCCATTGGTTTAGGTTTCCGCGTGCCGATGGTTATTGCATCACCGTGGACCAAAGGCGGTTGGGTAAATTCAGAAGTTTTTGACCATACTTCAACTTTACAGTTTTTGGAAGATTTTTTAAGTAAGAAAACCGGCAAACAGGTAAAAGAGCCAAACATAAGTGATTGGCGTCGCACGGTTTGCGGCGATCTGAAATCAGTGTTCAGGCCATTTAACGGCGAACTAACCCCTAATCCGGGGTTTTTGCCAAAAGATGAGTTCGCGGAAAACATTCATAAGGCAAAATTTAAAAAAGTGCCCGATGATTTCAAGGTGCTTAGTGCGGAAGAAATAGAACAAATAAATAAAACCCCACACCTGTCACCTTATATGCCCAGGCAGGAAAAAGGTGTAAAACCATCATGTGCCCTTCCCTATCAATTATATGCCAACGGTAAATTAAGTGATGATAAAAAATCGTTTGGCATAAGGTTTACTGCCAGTGATGAAATTTTTGGCAAATCAGCATCAGGCTCACCTTTTAATGTTTATGCACCGGGCAAATACCTGCTTGAAAAAGACGACCAAAAGGTTATGGACAATGTACGTACCTGGGCATACGCACTTATTGCCGGCGACAGCTTAGCTGATAACTGGCCTTTAAATGAGTTTGAAAATGAAAACTACCATTTGCGGGTTTATGGACCAAATGGGTTTTACCGTGAATTTAAAGGAAACGCCTCCGATCCCAATATTGAAGCTGATTGCGAATACCAGCGCAGCCTCACTGATAGTAAGAAACTTACCGGAAATATTGAATTGAAGCTGCAAAATTTACGCGATAAACAATACGCTATTGAGATAATTGATCATGGCTACAAAACCAATAACCGAAAAAGTTTGCTTAATGCTTCGGGCAAATTAAGCCTCGTTTTAAACCTTGCTAACAGTTTTGGATGGTACGATTTCAGTTTAAAAGTAGCTGGGGTAGATACCTTCGAAAAACGGTATGCAGGCCGTGTCGAAACCGGTTTAGCCGGATACACCGACCCGCAAATGGGAAATGTTTAAGTCATCGTTGTAGAGACGCGATGCATCGCGTCTCTACAACGTTTCTATTTTTTACTTTTTCACTCCAATATTCTCCTCAAATAATTTACCTGCCCTAAATGGTAATTAAAGTGCCCGTAAAAAACCGTCAGGTAATAAGCGGTGCTTTTTGTGCCAAACATTTCAAGTTTATAGGTTTCCTCCAGTTTTGTCTGGTTAATTCCCTGCAAACTGCTTTTAACAACTGCTATCGTACTTTCAATGTCTGCAATCAGTTTTTCGCGCGATACGCCTGTTAGTGAAAATTCCTGTTCGCGGTTTCGTACATAACCTGTACCGCCCATCATGGTACCTACGGTGTAATTCAAATTTCCCAAAAGATGCAATACAAGTGTACCTGCTGAATTTGTTACGCCTTTAGTATTCTTCCAGATATTTGCTTCATCCTTGAATTTTTCAATCTCATCTTTTAATTTTAAAAGATCGCGCTCATAAAGTTCGGCTAAATAGTTTTCCATGGTATTAGTTAAAATTTGTTAATGTTTCAATATTAGGTGTGGATATAGATATTTTTGGTTTACTTGATGCCTTATAAAATTCTTACAAACAAGATTACCCATAAATAATTAAAACATAAAAACTAATACTATGCTTCAAAATTACTTTACAATAGCATGGCGCAGTCTCTGGAAAAATAAGGTTTTTTCACTGATCAACATTTTCGGGCTTAGTATAGGTATCGCATTTACCTTACTGGTAGGTGCTTACGTTTGGGGCGAATTACGGGTAAACCATGATCTTAAAGATGCCGACAATCAATACATCTTGCTAAGCAAATGGAAGAATCCAAATATGGGTTATGAAATTACTTCCATCGCGCAGTTGCCTAAAATATTAAAGGAATTATACCCAAACCTGGTTACCAATTATTATCACTGGGATGCGATTACTTCAAATATATCGAAGGGTGATAAACATTTTCGCGAAAATATTCAAGTAGGTGATAGTACGTTGTTGAGTATGTACGGACTTAATTTACTACGCGGTGATGCAAAAACCGCATTTACCGACCCGTTTTCAGCAGTGATAACCAAGGCTATGGCAATCAAATATTTTGGCAAAACAGATATTATTGGGCAAACCGTGACCGTTGAAAGCTTTACAGGAACAAAGCATGATTTTACAATTTCAGGAGTATTAAATAACCTGCCGGATAACACAGTAACGAGCGTTAACGGATACAAGAGTGATTTTTTTCTTCCGGCAAAAGCCGCCGTTTTTTTGGGCAGAAATATGGATGGATGGAATAATACTGGCTTAGTTAGTTATATCGAATTGAACAGAGGAATAACTCCGAAAGACCTTGAAAAACCAATGCAACACTTGATAAAAGAAAATGCTCCTCAACAAATAAGTGACAATTTAACACCTTACCTGGTTCCTTTAAAATCTTATTACCTGGATTCCAATAACAGAATAGTAAGGAAAATGACTAACACGGTATCTTTTATCGCCCTTTTTATTCTATTGATGGCTATTATCAATTTTGTAAATATTTGCATTGGCCGGTCTTCCAGCCGGATGAAAGAGATGGGTATCCGCAAGGTTTTAGGCGGATTGAAAAAGCAACTGATTTGGCAGTTCCTGATAGAATCGACTCTCCTGGTTATGCTGGCCACAATAATAGCCCTTGTAATTTACCTGATCGCAAGACCTTGGTTCAGCGATATTTTAGGTAAGGAAATTACCGGTCTCTTTTCCTTCCCGCCTTATTTCTTATTTATTCCAATTTTATTTGCACTTTTTATTGGCTTATTGGCAGGCTTTTATCCCGCATTAGTGCTATCTGCTTTAAAATCGGTCGATTCATTAAAGGGTAAGCTCAGTTCAGTAAAAGAACGCGTACTATTTCGCAAGACATTAGTCGCTTTCCAGTTCGGTACAGCCGCTGTTGTTTTTATCGGGGCTATTATTGTTTCGCAACAGGTGGATTTCTTTTTCAGCAAGGACATAGGGTTTGACAAAGATTATGTGGTTTATGCACAGGTGCCAAGAGATTGGTCCCAAAAAGGAGTACAAAAGATGGAAACCATCAGGTACCAGTTAGCCCAAATGCCCGAAGTTAGTAGTATATCATTATCTTACGAAATACCAGATCAAAATAAAGGCGGTGCAACACCGATTTACAGGCAGGGCACTAATCCAAAAAAGGCCGTAGTTGCTCAGGGTCTTGCAGCCGATAATCAATACGCCGCTGCGTATAATATTCCACTAAAAGCAGGCAAATTTTTTTCGGCAGCCTATGCTCCGGCTGATTCAACAAAAATCGTAATTAACGAAACTGCTTCAAAAGCGTTGGGTTGGAATAATCCGAAAGATGCCATCGGTCAAACGGTTATTATACCTTTTATAAATGCTCCATGTAGAATTTGCGGGATTACGAGCGATTTTCACTTCGGTTCGATGCAAAGCCATATTGAACCAATTGTATTTTTGAATGTAAATTTCACGACTTCATACCGTTACTTTTCTATTAAGCTGAAGCCTTACAATGTGCAAAAAAGTATTGCATCCCTACAGCGAAAATGGAATCAGTTGTTGCCCGGAGCCCCATTCGAATATGATTTTATGGACGACGCGCTAAAACAGCTGTATCAAACTGAAATACAATTAAAAAAGGCAGCTTTTATGGCCACTGTGTTAGCAATGATAATAGTTATGCTCGGTGTTTTAGGATTAATATCGATGAGCCTCCAAAAAAGGACCAAAGAAATTGGCATCAGGAAAGTGCTCGGGTCGTCGGTGCCAGGCATCATAAATCTTTTTATAAAAGAGTTTTTGGCGATAGTTGCCATCGCAGGTGTAATAGCCTGTCCGCTTGCCTATTTAATGATGCAAAAATGGCTGGACGGATATGCATACCGGGTAACAATTACCGGCTATCCATTTATTTTATCAATAATGCTGTTAACATTTATAACAGCATTATTGATAACAATACAAACAATTAAAGCAGCGCTAAATAACCCAGTTAAAAGTTTAAGGACAGAATAACTCCAAGTGCTTATGCTCCAGCTTGTGTAGGGTCATTCACAGTACCGACAAATAAAATGAGGCCGCTGCTCACTTCTCTTATGGCAAACATAAAAGGCCGGTTTATTGGTGGGATTGGCGCGCGTGCTGTTGCAAATACACCCACCGAAGTTGCCGCGGCCGCTGTTGTGCCGCTTTCGTCAGTCTCGACATACGCTTTGTGCCTTACCTCGCTAATCTGAAGCTGAACAGTTGGGTTGATTAATGAAAAATTCGCATTGCCAGAAAAAGCGTTCCCCAAACCCAAATCAATTAAAGGATTGTTTAATAGTATACTATAACTGAATTTAAATTTCGGTAAGGATATCAAAGCCTTGTCGGCCCTTAAACCGCTTATCCATGTTTGCCATTGCGCCGGAGTCAACCCAGTCACCAATTGATTTAATGAAGTGCCACGGGCAGGTAACACTATAACCATGCTGTATTTATCGTTTGAATAGGGTAACTCAAAAATACTTACACTACTATCGTAATAGGAGTTAAAATCAACATCACCCGTCATAAAATTGGTTTGTACCTGGCTGTTATCGGCCAAATAAAATGACATTGGAGTAGTTTGGGATGGATCAAATTTTTCTTTCCAGGAACTTTTGAAATAGATGGCGTTTATAAGGTACATGATAGCATTACTGGGCGTTTGGCTAATTATCGATGGTATTTTACCGCCGGTATTGTCATTTACCCAGCTATTGATCGTATTTACTGCCGAAGGGCTGTTAAAGTCAAGTGCCTGTATTTTGGCATGAAAATATGTACTGTTTGTTTGTAAAAATTGAGGCAATACACTAAACCCCTGTCGGTACCATATTGAGTTGGCAATATCAAGCGTGGTATTCGGATCAAGCTGAGGCAAATTTGTTATCAGGTTATTATAATAGTCATTTACCTGTGTTTGCGTAAGGCCGGCAAAATTCAATGTATTTTGAAAGGCTGTCAGCGTTTGCCCGCCGGCGCCGTTGCTGGTCATGCCAAGCGCAAAGCTCACGCTTAATGGCGAAGCAAAAAGGTTAACATTGTTAATGTTTGCACTATCCAGGTTTTTGAACAGTTTTATGGTAAATGTATTATCTGCCGTCACTTTCAGCTGATCAAGCGGGGTAAGTACCAGGTTTTTTCCTTGGTTGGGATTAACCCTTTCTCCCTTTTTGCAGGAGGCAAGCGCAGTAATTACTAAGATTAGTAAAAGTTGGATTTTGTATCTGAATTTCATAAGATATATGATTTAAATATCGGGTTTATTATCCATTACGGTCCATTTTTATTAAATGATACAAAGGCTACCATTAATTTTATTGGTGCTCTGAATGAGTTAGTTTGCGGCCGCTTCTATCAATATTTTTACATTAAATTTAATTTGATTTATAATATTACCCCGATATTGATTAACTAATCAATTAACCTTTTAAAATGAGAAGAAAGCACTTTTTACCTATCGTTTTATTCTTGTTGTGTCCTTTTATTTTACTTGCACAAACCGGTAAAGTTTATGATAACCTATCGCTACCCAGTAAAATATTAAAAAGTGATCGTAAGTATGCGGTCTACCTGCCGCCTGGTTATGAAACATCAGACAGAAGTTATCCTGTATTATACCTGTTGCATGGCGCCGGTGATGATCAAACCGGCTGGGTGCAATTCGGAGAAGTACTAAACATAACAGACAAGGCTATTGCTGACGGCACGTCAACTGCGATGATTATAATTATGCCTGATGGCAACACCGGCCGCAGGGGCTATTTTAACGATATTAAAGGTGATTGGAATTACGAGGACTTCTTCTTTAAGGAACTGGTTCCTTACGTTGAAAAAAAGTACAGGATAAAAAGCGAAAAGCGTTTTCGGGCAATTGCGGGTTTATCTATGGGCGGAGGAGGTACATTTATGTACGCGCTGCATCACCCTGAAATGTTTTCATCAGCCTGTCCTTTAAGCGCCGCGGTAGGGCCTTTGACATTGGATGATGCTAAAAAGGCTTATGCAAAAAACAATCCTAATTTAGCTGATTCAGTTATTGAAAGCTACTATAACCAGCACAGCGTCCTGGCATTGATAAACAATATGCCCGATGATCAGAAGAAAGCGGTGCGCTGGTATATTGATGATGGAGATGACGACTTTTTATACGAAGGGAATTGCCTTGTACATATAGCTATGCGAAAAAAGGAAATTCCGCATGAGTTCCGCGTACGCGATGGCGCCCACACCTGGACTTACTGGCGCGCTTCATTGCCCAATGTACTTGAATTTGTGTCCCAGGCCTTTCACCAGTATTGACCGCTGATTTTCGCTGATTTTTATGATGGCGCTGAATATTGCCTGCACGATGATTAAATAGCATTGAAAGAATACTCTGGTGCTTGTTTAGTTTCAACAAAAATTTCATCTAATAATGAACATATAAAACGAAGAAACTTTTTAAAACAGCATAATGTCAAGTCAAAAGATGGATTTTGGTTCTTTTAGCACCAAATCATTTAATTATTACTTAATTTTAACAAGCCTAATTAAATAACGTTGAATGGAAATAAAAAACGAAGAAGACGAAAAAGGTGGCAATTTTTTCATGGAGGATAATAACAGGAGGATTGGTTTGATGCACTACCTTTTTGCCGGACCACATAAAATGATCATCGTTCATACGGAGGTCGACGAGGCTTATGAGGGGCGGGGGCTAGGGATGCAGCTGGTTAAAGCCGGTGTGGAATACGCAAGAGCGCATCAAATGAAAATTTTAGCCCGTTGTCCATTTGCCAAAAAGATATTTGAAATCACCCCGGCATTTGCCGATGTTCTGGTTTAATAAAATTTAAATTTTACCTCATGGAATATTTATTAAGTGACCCAATAATTGCCCACATAGGAACGGAAAAATATAAATGTACCGTTGAATGGCGAAATGGAAAGTTTATAGCAGACGAATCAGAAAAAGTAGGCGGACAAGATAAAGGGCCAGATCCATATACCTTATTATTATCTTCTGTCGCAACGTGCACCCTTGCCACACTGCGCATGTATATCGACCGTAAAGGATGGGACGTTCCAAACATCGCGGTTGCGGTAAATATGTATAATGACATAAGAGACGAAAAAAAAGTCACCGTTATTGACCGTGATCTGAATTTTTTATCGCCATTAACCACTGAACAGCGCGAACGGCTGATTCAAATTGCCAGGGTATGCCCCATATCAAAAATACTCGAAGGCGATATACATATGCGTACATATGCTTACAGCGACAACCCCGATGAAAAACAGCATACTTATACCCATGATGACGTTACGGTGGTATGGAAGCCCGAGCTGTGCAGGCATTCGGCCCGGTGCGCCACACAACTACCACAGGTTTTTAACCCTGCTGCAAAACCTTGGGTAAATATGGATGGAGCAACTACCAGGGAAATAAAAGAGCAGGTTGCAAGATGCCCGACGGGTGCGCTGAGTATATCCAAAAGAAATTGAAAGATATAGTACCCGAACGTGTTTAAAAGATTTATCAGATTCGGTCCCTAATTTTTAAGAACCGGCAGCTAGAATGTTTTACTATCCGATTCCAAATAACAAGAAACAAAAATGGGTAGCTCCCGGCTACCCACATTATTTTTTCCTAACTAAATATAATCCTATAATTATTTTGTAGCCCTTTTTGGCGCAAAATAAACTGGAAGTATAATAATAGCAATCAACGCAGCAACTTCTAATACAACTGACATGTCTTTGAATTTTTTAAATTAATTATTAAACGATTAACGGTTTCGAAAAACAATTACCGTCCTTTTAAGCGTACCTGAATGTCACATTAAGGTACCGGATTTTCAGAACAGTCTTCATCCTTCTGAACATACTTCGTCCAATAACATGCCACATTATTTTGGCCCCAAAACGGTGATTTCCGGAATTTATCAAAAATCAAAATATTTGCGAAAAGAAAAGATATTTTCAAATTTTCCGCTCTTTTTCGGTCGAAAAGCCCAAAAATACAACGTTAGAAAGGGAAAAAGCAGTCATAAAAAAAAATATTTCGAATAAATATTGGAAAAAAGTGGTTTAACGACTAAAATCTATTCAAATCAAAAAAAATCAAAAACGGTTCCCGGATTCGGTAATCTGTAATTTAAAAATACCGCCGTAGGAGATCGTCAAAAAAAATAAAACCTCCTTTTATAACAGAAATTTATACGATTAGTATCAAAAATAAAAAATTGCCAATTTGTCAGTAAGCATGACAAAGTCAGATTTACTGACAAAAAAGCAGAAAAAACAGATGGTAAAAATACTGCCAAAATGACAAAAGCACTAAAAAGGTCATTTACCTGCTCAAAATAGGGTATGCCAATTATTTCAAAATATAAATCCGCCTTTTTACAACATAGTTAAATGTTTTTATCAAAACAATAAAAAACCTTCATTGTTAACTATTGCGCAATCATATATATATCTATAAGAAAAATTTACTTATTATTTCCTTAGTGAACCCCGACTACCGAATTCAGAAATAAGTAAACGTGCAGTGCCGAAATTAAACGCCCTATTACCACATGAGGAAGTTATTTATGTCATTTGTAATGAGTGCGGTTCTCCTTTTAAAGGGAAACGACCTTATGTATAATGTAAACTTCGATATCGATGGAGATTTTAGCTATAGCAATAATAACGGAATAACTAAATCCATCAGGGTAACGAGCACAAGCTACTTTCTTTATAAGGGAAAACTATCTTTTACTATTAGCGATCCGGAAAACAATCGTGTCATTTACCAAAAAACAAACGATATTGATTTTTCAGCAGACAAGCCCTTTATTTATACATTTAATGTTACCGGCCTGGCTAAAAAATCACTCCAACTCAATTATACGTTTACAGAAGAGGAATCTGGTAAATCAAAAAGTAAAACTGAACTAACTCCTTACATACTCACACCTGAAGCGGGCGATAAGCCAAGAATAAACGGAGCCGATGTTTTTGGAGCACGTCCGGGCAACCCGTTTTTGTACCATGTTCCAGCCACAGGGAAAAAGCCCCTGACTTATAAGGTAACGGATTTACCCGATGGCTTAAGGCTGGATTCAAATACAGGTATTATAACCGGCACAGTTTATCAGAAAGGCGATTACCCGGTGGTATTTACCGTACAAAATCACCTGGGGAGGGAAACAAAGAAATTTATTATAAAAATCGGCGACCAGATC
>DASXMZ010000406.1:0-3701 GCA_036495385.1 Mucilaginibacter sp.
CGCCTAAAAAAGTGTTTTTAACTTGGAATAGCAGCAGGAGCGCCCTCAACAACGCCCTGCTGCTTTTTATTATGGAGTAACTGGTTCTGAAACGTTACTGCCGCGCCCTTTAGTATCAAAAGCCCTGAACTTTATGGCATCTCCGTCGTTTGTAACAGCTTCGTTATATAGTTTACTTTTCGCGTCCGGGTCTTTTCCGTTTGTGGTGTACCGGATAACTAATCCGGGAAATTGTTCATTAGCCAGGTATTTGCCGTCCTGCAAAATAACCCCTGGTTTTGGTATGCGATAGTTGTAACCACCGTTGTAATAATTCAGGCGCGGCAATTCTCTTTTTCCCAATACATTTAAAAAGTTTACCCATGCAACCTGATACAAGGAGTCGCTTTTTGTCGCTTTTTTTTCAATTGCCCAATCGGGATCTTTGCTCCATGCACGTTCGGCAAATCCTAATAAACGCGGCAGCATCATGTATTCCAGGCGTTCTGGGCTTTTAATATTCTCACCCCAAACAGCGCTTTGCAAACCTAAAATGTTGGTTTTGCCATAATCGGTTAAACGTTGTTTACCGATGAAAATACTTCTGTCTAACGGCAGCCCGTTTTTATCAACTTTTGAGTTCTTAAAATAATCGAAAGGAATAAAAGAGAAAGGCTTATCAATATCCGCGAAAGCGCCCCAATAATACCCGGGCTCATCATATGATTTATAATGAGCCATATCAAAATACAAATTGGTTACACAGGTGAGTACAGTTTTGTAACCCGCATTGGCCAGTTTGTAAGCCAAATCCTCATTGCCGCCGCCGAGCGTATTGTTCCAAACTTCGGCCTGCAAGTGTTCGGGCATAAAATCAGGATTAGGAACGTAGAACGGCTTGCCGTCAATTGCCGTTTTACGCAGGGCCATTTCTTCCCATCCCGAAGTATAAAGCCCTTTGGCTTTCATCAATTGGTTAACTCTGCCATAAAAGTAATACCACAGGTCGGCGGTACTTTGTATTTCTGGATGGCCGGCTTTCAAAGTTAAATACGCCGGTGATTGTTCCCAAACGCCCTTTGGCACTTCGTCGCCACCCCAATTGATGGTTTTTAAAGGCACATTCGCCTCCTTATACATGTTAACAATATCATTTATAACTGCTTCAACAAAGTTGTAGGTTGACGGCAGCGATACATCGATAACATTATCTGTCCAATATTGCGCAGTGCTGTATACCGATTTATCGTTCGGATCGCTAAGCAGGTAGCGTTCGGCCTCATCCTTTTTACCCTGGGTCAATAAACGGTTGTAGCGATTGTTCATTGATTTAACCGCAGAACGTGCATGTCCCGGTGCCTCCATTTCGGGCACCACCATAATATGCAGCTTATCAGCATATTTTAATATTTCGATAAAATCAGCCTTTGTATAATAACCAGTTCCGGTTTTATTTTCAATTTCACCGCCAGAACCATGCGACGGCGGCAAATTATTTTTTGAATCTAATGTATGCCCACGTTTGGCGCCAACTTCCGTTAACTCCGGCAGCGATGGAATTTCCAGACGCCAGCCTTCATCATCCGTTAAATGCATATGGAATACATTGAGCTTATATAAGGCCATTACATCAAGCACCCTAAATATTTCACTTTTCGGCTGAAAATTCCGGGCCACATCTATCATAAAGGCACGGTAAGCAAACCTTGGCCCGTCTTTTATTTGTACACATGGTATTTCAATTTCTTTTTTAGGGCTGCTTAACGCCGATGGTGGTATTAACGTTTTTAATGATTGTACAGCATAAAAAGCACCCTTTGGAGTCGAGGCCATGATATGAATTGCTCCGGGCTGAACCTGTAGTTGATACCCTTCTTCCCCAAGGCTGTCAACTTTCTTGAACGAGACTTGCGTTTCGGGATATAAATGAGGATCTCGTTTTTTTCCAAATAAAATTTCGATATAAGATTTTAGTTGAGTTATCTCGTTATTAAAAATCTCGTCGCCAATAATTTCTGTCCTTAGCTCCCAGGTGAATTTCCCACCAGTCTCCTTATAGCTTACCGGTGTTGGGAACACCTTTTTTAATTGCTGTTCCGGTATATCCTGTACAATTTTATTCTGATCGTATATAATGGCGGGGGTAACTAAACCGGCATAATTTGGCTTAAATGGTTTGATCGTAAAAGCACCGGTATTATATCCCTTAGCTGGCTCATCGTCCCAAACTATATAAAAACCTTCAGGACCATCGGTAATATTGACTACCGGCTCTTCCCCTATGAATTCAATCCGTACGGACTGTTTTGGTTTTATTTCGGTAAACGTATTGGTAGGCGTTAAGCTGAAGAGGTCGCCGTTTACAAAATCAATTTTTGCGTTGCCTGTTACCGTTGCAGGAGCAATTAACCTGGCTGAATTAAAATACATCTTCCACCCGCTTGCCGGAAAGGTAGTTTTCCCATTGTTGGTAATGGTGATAGCGTTTAATGACTGCTGCGGGTTTTGATAATTATTTTGTACCGGCTCCCATACAATGCTAAGGTCGTGCGTGTTAAACTTGGGTTTATCTACAGGTTTTGCCGCTACTTTAACAAATGTTGCTGCCATAAGCAGAACAATAAAACAGTATTTCATTGAACAATATTTAGGATAATTGAATGAGTAAATATAGAATATTTATGAAACAGAAAGCACTTTTTAAAATATTTTAAAAAGTACTTAAGCGTGTTAAAATTCTGTGGTTCTAATAGATAAACAGCTATAAAACATCGTTGAAAAGCCATTTTTAAAAGACGAACTTGTCATTAAAACACTGTAATACAACAAAATACAGTTAGCCGACTAAAACTACAGCTTAGTCTATTTCTACGACCTTGTAGTCTATTTCATTTTTTAAGTGCGTTAAAAGGTTGTTGTTTTGGACATTGAAAACAACAAACAAATAATCACAACTTAAAATATTAACAAAATGAAAACAACAATCTTAACACTAGCAATCGCATTAGTTGCAGTAATCGGCACCTGCCATTCAACTTATGCAGCAACCGGTAACGGCACCCAGGTTAGCACTGTTTTAACCGATGTAACCAGTATTAACAAAATTGAAGTACATGGCAATGTTCAACTGTACGTATCAAGCGGAACTGTTGACCAGGTAAAAGTTTATAATAACTACTATGCGGAAAGCCCGTTGGTACAGGATGAAAACGGCATATTGCGCATCACCAACTACGCCGCACGAAGACTAACTGTTTGGGTTACTGCAAGCGAACTGCAAAACATTTCCGCTTATGATAATGCCGAAGTAAAATCTTTCGGAAAGCTTTCGGCTATCGATCTGAGTGTACAATTATTTGACCGCGCCTCTGCCAAGCTTGATATGGATACTTATTCAGCCAAGTTGGATTTAAAAGGGAGGGCCAAAGCTGACCTTTCCGGCTCCGCAACAGAAGCCTCGGTGCATTATGACCGGTCGGCATTTTTAAATACTACTGAACTTACTGCTATACATTTATTCGAAAAAGTAAACTACGACTACAAACCCCATTATCACCATTTTGAACTCGCTTCCCTTTAACCTGGTATCACTTAAATAAAAAACCGCCCTGAACTAGTCAGTGCGGTTTTTTTGTTGTCACGATGTACGGTTGATTATACGTTTTTCGCCAACCAATCCCCTACTTCACTTGTTTTGTAAGCCTTGTTTTTCCCTGCCAAAT
>DASXMZ010000407.1:0-19472 GCA_036495385.1 Mucilaginibacter sp.
ACGGGCCAGTTGGTTGGAGCGTTCGTTCAGTTCTTTATAACTTAGTTCTTCTTCTTCAAATATTACTGCCGTGGCTGTTGGCGTTTTTGCTACCTGCTCTTCGATCAGGTTTACGATGTTCTTCTCCTTCGGATAACTCGCCGCCGTATCGTTGAAGGCTTCCAGAAGTTGCCTTATTTCGGAGTCTGTGAGGATATTAACACTGCCAATAGGCTCCTCAAGCTTATCAGAGAATTGTTCCAGCAGGAAAAGTATCCGTTTTGCCAAAAGTTCAATTTCCTCATCGTTGAAATAATCATACCTGAATTGTATCTCTAATTGCAGCGCTTCTTGTTTGCCATAATCGCGCCAGCATAACTCCAATAAGGTGCGCTCATCTTCATTAGCTAATCTTACGATGTGGGCGGCTATCGCTTCCCCGAAGTTTAACTCAAAGCCCAGCGGCTCATAGTTAACCAGCACTTCCGTTAAGCTCTCTTCTGCGGGATTGATCTTCAGGTCCCTGCTCAGATCCCCGATCAGGTAATTCTGGTGCCGGTAGTCCGCCCTTTGTGTGCCTGCTACTTCTTTCAGCAGTTCTCCTACAGTTTGTTCTTTATTATAACTTCCCTTAAAAGGCAGTATCCCGCTGAACATCCCTACCGTATTTCTTAATTGCCGTGAGCCGCGCTTGTGGATCGGCGTGCCGAATATAAATTCCTGGCCTGTTGTTGTTTTCCCAAAATAGATCAGCAGCGCGGCTATTGTCAGTTGCTGCAGCCCTGATTTGCTTGCCTGCTGCAAGGCTTCCAGCTCGCTTCTTTGTGTCTCCTCCAGGTTTAGCGTATAGGTGGTCCCTGTCTTACCCTTTACTTCTGTTGCTATCTGTTTCCTTTGCAGCAGCTTTTCGGGTTTTGCCGGGATCTTTTCCCGCCAGTAGGCTCCGTCGGCCTGGTAATCTGCCGACTGGTAATATTCCCTCGCCCTGTTGCTGGCTTCCTCGTATTGCGGGTGGCTGAAGTCTGCTTCTTCCCCCCTTACCAGGGCCCGATATTTATCTGATACATACTGCACATATACGATAAACCCGTAGCCATCGGTGATCAGGTGATGGTATTTGCCGAAATACCAATGTTCCTCTTCGGCGATTTTGATTAAATACTGCTCGAAAGGCAATGCCTCTTTCTTTAGCTCAAATGCCGTGTTGAAGCGTTCCTGCATCCACCCCCTGGCTTCCGCCGCTGCATCCTTGCCGCTGCTGAAGTCCAGTTCCGTTAATTCGGCTGACCTATAGCCCCCATCGTAATGGCACAGCAAATCCTGCGCCTCCAGGTCAAAACGCATCTTAAAGGCATCAAATACCCCCGGCGCCGACGCTACCGCCTCCTGAAACTTCTCCTTTTCTAATTTCCCTTTTAATATGATATAACCCCCAATGTTATATTGGGGGCTATCTGCATTTAAAAGCTGATCCATGTACACATCCTGCTGGGCCGGATGTAATGGATGATGGTATTCGGGCATACGATTAGTCAATTCAATCTATATTCAATTTAATCAAATACGGGAGAGGGCTATTTTTATCCTATTCTGCCATAAATCTGCCAACCGGCGCGTTTATCCTTCGCTTTAGGCAATGCTGGCTTCCTTCTCATATAAAAGTTCCTTCTCTCCATATAATCTCTCGGCTGTCATACCCCTGGCTGTACACAATTGAACCAATTTATCGGATTGTACAATAGGGTTTGATTCGGACGTGTATTTTATGCTGCTGATGAATTCGCACCAGGGCTCCATCCCCATAGCATATACATAAATCTCCTTCGGGTTAAAGATGTCGACCAGTGCCATTCCCTTTTCGCAGTCTGAGCCTGCCAGCCGCCTGCTTCCATCCATATCTCTTGGTAGCTTCTTGGTCAGTAAAGGTCCGTAAAGCCAGGTTAACGGCGCCCCATCGCATTCCATGCCGATAAACACCACATCTACATCTCCTGTCTGTTTATGGATATGCTTATACAGCTCCGGTTCCACGATCCTTGAGTCAGCCAGGAACAGCAGCCTGAAATCCCCGATCTCTACCAGGTAGCAGCTCTTGGTCAATATGTTCATATCGCTGTGCTCCCCGATAAAGGGCAGCGCCGTAATGTCTGCATCGTGAAAATGGATCGACTCCATTTCGTCCATCGCGATCACGTTCTTAAAACCTACATGGTTAAACATCAGTTTTAAGTCAGGGTCTTCCAGTCTCCCGCTTGTGGTGCGCGGCACAATTAAATTCTTTACCTTATGTCGTAGCGGCAGCAGGGTCTCAAATAAAATATGGTCCTGGTGATTATGGGTGATCATCACGTAATCGATCGTATCCGGAAGGTCGGCATCCGAAAAATGGGCCACATCTGAATGATACCCGTAATAACTGATCAATGGATCTACCAGTATGCTGATGTCTTTGGTCTCCACCAGGATACAGGCATGGCCAAAATAACGCATCCTTATCTTATCCCCTGTATACTTCTGGTATGGCGGCGGCGGCGTTTCGGTAAAAAAGGTTTCAAACAGCGCTTCCTGTTCCGGTGTCACCCCGCATAGCTCTTTTATGTAGTCGTAGCTTTGCGGCGCCCGCTTCATCTTTGCCAGCGCATCTATGCTCGGGTGATCAAATGGGATCTCCAGGCTCAGCACATTCGACTCATCCAGCCGAGGCGTGCTCAGGCAGAACGGCCGCTCATCATTATTGGTGATCCACATGGCTATGCTTTGCGATTCCCTTCTATAAAATTCGCTCTTATACAACAGTGATTCAAAAAAACGGAACCCAGGATTGTTGTTGCGGTCGTAAAACAGTTCTACATACCCTTTTAATATCTCCGGCACTTTCGTATACAAGGTTTCCATACCATAGCCTTTAGCTTCGGCCCCCAGCATCCTGTCCAGTTCTTTTATTGCTTTGGCAAACTCAATTACCCTGGCTTGTTCCCTATATGAACGCTGCTCCAGTGCTGTTACTTCGTCAATCCGGCCTCCCCCGAAATCCATAAACGGCCCGCCCTTCATTTTCGGGTTCAGTACTGCATTGGCATGGATCGATGGCGCCATCAGGTACGACTCTATGATCGTAAGGTGCCTTCCTATTATGTTCATCGCTGCTGTAGCCGGCGATACTAAATGGCTCCATGCGTACCACTTGTCTACCAGCGGTTCAAGCACTACATTCGGCCTTAGGTATACTTCCTTGTTGTTCATGACTGTGTTATTAATTATTTACCAATTTTTTTGATATGATTTCCACCAACTTATTTGCATGCTCCATAATAAAAAAATGCCCTCCCGGCAGCTGTCTGAAATCTATCGGCAGACTGCTTTCCTGCTGCCACAATAAAATATCTTCCTTTTCCATATCCTCTTCGCTCCCGGTAATGACTGTCATTGGTATGTCCAGTGCCGAACTTTCTTCATACAAATACCTTTCACTCGCGCTAAAATCATTCCGAAGTATCGGCTCTAAAAAATTCAGCATATCTTCACTCTCCAAAATCTCGTCAGGCATCCCGCCCAATTCTTTTATTTCCTGGATAAACTCTTGTTTGGGTAATAAAGAACGTTTCTTCTCTGTCCTGGAAACTGACGAGGGACCTGTTGTTCCCGTGATAAATACATGTTCAGGTTTTCTGTGATCATTTTCCAAAAGCTTCAAGGCTAGCAAATAGGCGGCCAAACCACCCAGGCTGTGTCCGTAGATGGCATATCGCTCTCTATTTACTATATCTTTTACCTGACGGTAGAGGTCTTCAACAAGGGTGTCCATTTCTGAGATTAAAGGTTCACTCATTCTGGTACCTCTGCCGGGGTATTCCAGTGTAATAACTTTTAAAAATGATGGCGCTTTTTCAAATAAATGACGATAAGAATATTTATTTCCCCCGGCAAAGGCAAGGCATACTAAATTAATTTTCTCTCTCATTAAATTTCGTTTTCTTTCACGCTATCGGATCCCGTTGAAATGATGCAAGTTAGGTGTTGTTTTTCTACGAAAAACATAGAAAATAAGTTAACACTTGATAAAATTTTTTTCAATTCTGTGTAAATTCTGTCTAAAATATTAGAAAATTTACTGCCAAAATTGAAAGGATACCAAGAGACAAAAATAACTTAAACGATAACGACAAGTAAACGTAACTTACCTGCAATTTAATTCGCTATTGATTAAATAATATATCTAAAGTTAAAGAAAAATAGTTTATAGTTGAAAAAGAATTCCCGTTTAGAGAGATATGTGCGGTATAAAGATAAACATTTTACCTAATTTGAGATAAATAATTAATTTAAGGTAGAGCAAAATCATCACATTAGGGATTAATTTACCCAACATAACAACAATTATATTTGCAAGAAATCTGGGGATGGGTTGACCAGTAATATCGCCGGTCAATCTACTTTGGCATCAATAAATTGTATAAGGACAACCTAAATTGCCCGAAGGGAGCAAAAAAGACGTTTTTACTATTCTAATACTTCATAAATTACGACAGGCTTCTCTTTATTTTTTAAGCTGACCTCGCCGATTTCATTGCATTGAAACGATTCTTTTGCCAACTCATAAGTTTCCCGTGTGATTATTATTTGACCGGCTTTAGCAGTTGACTGCAACCTTTGCGCAACATTTACTGCGTCACCTATTACGGTGTAGTCGAGGCGCTTTAATGAAACGGAGCCAATATTGCCTGAGATCATTTCACCTGAATTAATTCCTATTGCCACCTCAGGTTTGAATATCTTGTCGCCAGGCAATTGTTCTTCAACCGATTTAAGCTGCTTTTTTACCGAAAGGGCGACATCAATTGCGCGATCCAAATGATATTTTCCCCTAAAAACAGCCATTATTGCATCGCCCATAAATTTGTCAACATGCCCCTGCTGAGCGATGATTTCGTGCACAATCATGTCGAAAAGCCGATTGACCATTTTTACCACTAAATTGGCTGGCACTTTCTCAGTTATAGCGGTGAATCCGCAAATGTCAATAAACATAACCGTCGCCTCCAGCGTCTCATTCCCGGCAAGATTACTTTCGAACTCCTTGCTGGTCATAAAATTGATAACGTTCTCGTCCACATACATTTTCAAGATGTTATTTTCTTTTATGGCTTTTAATGTTTCATGCATCTGGAGTACATGATGCAACGTTTTTTCTATAGTAAGGTCAAGGTCCTCAAAGTCTACCGGTTTACAAACAAAATCAAAAGCTCCGCGGTTCATGGCCATTCGTATGTTTGGCATGTCGCCATATGCAGAAACCATAACAGCTTTTACCATCGGATTTGTTTCAGGAAGCTTGCTCAATAGCACAAGTCCATCCATTACCGGCATATTGATATCGCTTAATATAACATCGATGTCTGAATTCTGCTTCAGTTTTTCGAGCGCGTCTTCGCCATTTTGAGCGAAAACAAATTCATAAACGCTTTCTCTTATTTTGCGGCGAAACTTTTGTTTAATCAGCAATTCCAGGTCGGTTTCGTCGTCAACAACTAAAATTTTGGCCATGTGCTATTGTAAAAAAGTATGAAGTTTGTCTTTTAATAATGTAAAATCAAGTGGCTTGGTCAAAAATTCATCGGCGCCGTTTTGCATTGCCTGCCGGCGATTCTCATCGTCACCGTAGGCGGTTATCATCATTACTACCGGCGGTGGTTTCTCATAAGTATGCCTGATGCGCGAAAGCAGTTCTATTCCGGACATGCCCGGCATGTTGATATCCGATAAAATAAGCACTACCTCAGAATTGTTTTTTTCTAAATATGAAAGCGCCTCTTCACCGGAAAGTGCGAATGAAAAATTAAATTCACCGGTCTTTATTTCTCTCCGGAAACGTTGTATAAACAATGACTGTACATCGGCCTCATCATCGACTACTAAAATTTTCATATTTAATTAATATCGCTTTAAATTGTGATTTTGTTTATTTTCTTTTACCCTAGTGGCAGTGTAATAATAAATTCTGTGTATTTGCCTTCCTTTGTATCGACATCGATACTTCCTCCATGCCCTTTTACTACCATATCATAAGTTAATGACAAACCAAGTCCTGTGCCTTCGCCAGTTGGTTTAGTGGTAAAAAATGGCTGCATTATTTTGCTTTTAATACTTTCAGGTATACCATTTCCGTTATCTTTAACTTTAATTACAATATTTCCTGTCTCAAAAAGCGTAGCTACGCTTACCTCCGGTCTGTAATCTGGCCCCGCTGTTTTTATCTTTTGGCTTACGGCATAAAATGCGTTATTAAAAAGGTTAAGCAACACCCGCCCGATTTCCTGTTGTATGATATTTGCTTTTGGCAGATTGGGATCGAAATCGGTCGTCATTTCGGAATTAAATGATTTGTCTTTTGCCCTTAAACCGTGGTAAGATAGCTTAAAAAATTCATCGGCGAGTAAATTAATATTAGTTAACTGCCGCTCGCCCGTGTTGGTTCGTGAATGCTGTAACATCCCCTTAACGATGAAATCTGCCCGTTTGCCGTGCTGGTTAATTTTTTGCTGATTTTCCTTAATGTCGACGGCAATTGTTTTTACTTCCACGAAATTGCCTTTTTCAATTTCCTGCTTCATCTCATCAATCAACTCCGTATTTACTTCCGAAAAATTATTGATGAAATTCAACGGATTTTGTATCTCATGGGCTATTCCTGCGGTGAGTTCACCAAGAGAGGCCATTTTTTCGGACTGTATAAGCTGCGTTTGTGTTATTTGCAATTCTTCGAGCGCTTTATTGGTTTGATCGCGCTGTTCTTCGATCATATGTTTTTGTTTGCTAAGCAATACATTGGCCTTTTGCTTATGCCTGTTATTTCTTAGCAAAATAATAACAGTTATAGCAATTAATCCCATTACAATAAATGCGCCTGTTAAAAAATAACGTTGTAGTTTTTTTTCCTGGTTAAGTGTGATGATCTGCGCTTGCTTTTTTGCAAGGTCGTAATTATATTGCAGTACGCTGGTTTTGTTTGTAACCTCAGAGCTCGACATACTATCGCGGTAAGCAATATATAAATTTTGAAATTTGTAAGCATTAGCGAAGTCGCCTTTTTGCACATAAGCATCTGCCATAGCCTGGCTGTTATCGCGCTTAAACTCTAAAGTTCCTGTCCTGCTGGCTTCGGCATAACCGTATTTTGCGTAAAAAAGTGCGCTGTCAGGTTTGTTTTCTTTAAGATAGGCATCCGCCAGAATACTCTTTATCCATTCTATACCTTCGGTGTCATTCAGCTCTTGTGCTGTTTTAAGGGAATGAAAAGCGTATTTAAAGGCTAAGGGTAAATTTCCCATCTTCACATACACATCGGCCATATTGCTCTCGGTGAGTTCAATATTATATGGAAACTTAGTTTTGCTGATCCCTTCACGGTACGCTTTTAATGCTTCAGGATATTTACCTGTAAGCCTGTACATTTCGCCTATCCGGTTCAACAGGCTAAATTCTAAAGCACTATTACCAAGCGTTTTATTTGCCCCGAGCGATTTTTTATAATAAGCAAGCGCATTTTCCTGGTCGCCCAATGTGGTATAAATACCTGCTATGGCGCTCCATGCGGTGGCCTTAGATCTCAAATCATTTGCATCTTCTGCACTTTTTTCTGCTTTCAGAGCCCAGTCCATCGCTTTAGCAAGATCGCCAAATGAGTTTTGATAAAGTGAGGATAGCGATGTCTGACATCGCGCAATCAATTTTTTGTCATCCAACTTCATGGCGACAGAATCCGCTTTTAAATAATAAAAAAGTGCCTCTCTAAGTTCGCCAGTTCGCTGCTCCGCCCAGCCGCTTAACACTAAAACATTAATTAAAAATGTTTTATCATTAGTATGTTCAGCTATAGCTGTCGCTTGCTGTAACATTATAAATGCTTGTTGATGCTCACCTTTTTGAGAGTTTATCCAACCCAGGTTGACCAGGGCGTAACCCTCACCCGTAGCATAACCGATCTTTCGCGAAATAGAAAGCGCCTGGTTAGCTGTAGCTTCAAATCTTTCATTTGAGACCCCGATCAGTCTAAATAATGTTCCCAACTCATTTAGCCGGTTTACCCTAAAGGTATCAGCTTGCGGGTGATCTTTAAGTTGTTTATCAAGCTTTTTTATTTGTATCTCCTGCCCAAAGAAATTGAGGTGAAATAAAACAAACAAAAAAAGAAGCAAAAATTTCTTCATTGTGAATTGTCGGTTCGCTGGCGCACATGAATTGTTAAGCCAAAATATTATTTTATAAATATCATATTATTTTTCAACAATAGGTAAACTGATAATAAACTCCGTAAACTCACCTTCTTTAGTGTCGACAGTAATATTGCCGCCATGGCCCTTTACCACCATGTCATAAGTTAGTGAAAGACCAAGGCCTGTGCCCTCGCCGGTTGGTTTTGTGGTGAAAAATGGCTGCATGATTTTGTCCTTAATATCATCAGGTATGCCAATTCCATTATCTTTTACGCTGATCAGCAAACTCCCTTTTTTTGTGTAAGTGGTAATAGTAACAGCCGGTTTGTAACCTTCAATTTCCAATTTTTCCTTTTGCTGTACTGCGTAAAATGCGTTTGTAAATAAATTAAGTAATACCCTTCCTATGTCCTGTGGTACCACGTTTACTACCGGGATTTTCTCATCAAAATGGGTTATCAAATCAGCGTTGAATGATTTTTCTTTTGCCCTCAGGCCATGATAAGCCAGCCTCAAATATTCATCGGCCAGGGTATTTATATTGGTAAGTTCTTTTATGCCGTTGCTTGCGCGACTGTGCTGCAGCATTCCTTTAACTATACCGTCGGCCCGTTTGCCATGATGTATTATTTTTTCCAGGTTTTGTTTTAAATCGCCTGCAATTGCAATTGCTTCATCTTTGTCGCCGTTAGTTAATTCCTGTTCCATTTCGTCAATTAACTCTACGCTTACTTCAGAAAAATTATTGACGAAATTTAGCGGGTTTTGAATTTCGTGAGCTATGCCTGCAGTGAGTTCACCCAACGAAGCCAGCTTTTCTGACTGAATGAGCTGTTGCTGGGTAGTTTGAAGCAATACCAATGTTTCCTGCAATTCATTTTTTTGTTTGGTCAGTTCGGCTGTGCGCTCCGCTACCAGCCTGTCAAGTTCTTTATTCTGCTGACTGATTTTGCTAAGCTCTTCCTGGTTCTTTTTCATCGTCGCCCACCTCGCAAAAGTCCAGACAAAAGCTCCAATTATCGCGAGGTCGAAAAAGAAGCTGGCGCTCTTATGATAAAAATCAGGCAAAATTAATTGTGTCAAACCTGCCAGCAGTCCGACCGCTATCAAAGGGTAATTTGACCGGACAAAAGAATTGACAACTTTAAAATCAGGCTCCCTGTCTGCAAATACTACATAAGCTATTAACAGGAAGTCGGCTACAAAGATTTTCGCAGGGTTATCAAAATAATTTGCCCCTACAATTAAGGCAGCCAACGATACCCCCAATGAAACGGAGAAAATGCTTCTCCATTTAGGGTACAGCGGCGAAAATTTAAGCGCTTTCTGTAAGCGTCTGACCAGAAAAAAAGCAGTCAGGTAAAAAAAGAAATACATATACTGCTAAATATATTAATTTACAACTAAAGTTAATTATTTAATAAAAATATGTGCTCAATATTATAAGAAATGTCATGTTTCTTCTGTACTGCAAGGGTTGAATTTATTCCTATTATTCCATATTAAAATTATCAAACAATATATCTGAATAATATTAAAGGTATCAGCCAAAAAAAAAAGAGGGGCGGACGATTAACCTGCCGCTCCTCAAATGTGGCTTGAAATATTGCAGGCCTTTATGTTTTTGTTTTTCCTGCTTTACTCCCGATGCCTTATTTTTCCAACTTTATTAATGCTCTTTGAGTTTGTCTGCAGTCGCTTTACCCGGCAAATAAATCTGGAATCCAAAAGACAAATTAAGGCTATGCTGATAAGCCGTACTGCCAAAGCCAAGTATACCGTTATATTTTAACAACGCTTCGAGGCCAAGCCCCGATGTTATAAAATATGCAAAACCCGGCCCCACGCTGAAGTCAAATCCGTTTGTGTTCCCTCCATTTTGCGCTATGCTTATACCCCCTATACCAGCCGTAGCTTCTCCGAAAAGGCGGCCATGTTTAAATACATTTACATCCGTTTCCTCATAGTAGCGGCCCAACGCTCCAATACCATAATTTATAGTGCTGCCCTGGCCTGATTGGGTTTGGATGCCAAATTTAGCATAACCTCCCAATGCGACGTTGTCTTGAATAAACCAGGCGGCCTTGGGCGAAAGATTTGCCGAAAAAATATTAGGGGCATTCAAACCAAAGTTTAAATTGGCTATATCCACGCCAATTAATATATTCCCCTGTTCAATCTGCGCCCGGGCGCATAAATTAAAAGCTGTTACGGCAATTAAAGTTAATAAGGTAAATTTTTTCATAATTGATTTTAATTGTAGGTTAACAATTAAAATGCCAATATGAGATTTTTCCTTTTTATTATATTGTTTAATCCGGTGCCTATCTGGCTTAATATCTGATTATTGAGCTATCTCCAGGATTAAATTTTATAAGCTCACAGGTGTATTACTATTGCCAAATTGGGGCAAACCCTAAATGCCTGCTAAAAATTTAGGTTAATGTTTTCAAAAAAAGCATTCTTAGTACATTCAATTAAAACATTTAATATATTAGCTGCAAAACCCAGTTAACATGCTATTTGAACAGGCAGGTGAATATATTCTTTTTAGACTACGCAACGAACTGCATAAGAGACTAACCTATCATAATATTGATCATACGATGGATGTTTACAATGCGGCTGCAGCAATTGGCAAACAGGAAAACATTAACGCCAGCGAAATGAAATTGTTGCTTACAGCAGCCCTATACCACGATTGCGGCTATTTAGTAAGGGATAAGGGGCATGAAGAGGAATCTTGCTATATAGTCCGGGAGGTATTGCCATCTTACAATTATAACACTGATGAAATTGAATTGATATGCGGTATGATTATTGCCACCAAAGTGCCACAAACACCCCAAAATCATTTAGAAAAAATTTTAGCAGATGCGGATCTCGATTACCTGGGTCGGGATGATTTTTTTTCAATAGGGCATTTACTTTATGCAGAGATCTCAAATTCGGGCGTGGTTTGCAACGAAGATGTTTGGAATCAATCGCAGGTATTATTTATAGAAAGTCACCGTTATTTTACCGAAACCGCGATAAATTTGAGGGAGACAAAAAAACAAGCTAACATGGAAAAAATTAAAGCGTTGATAAATTCGGATTTAAAATGAAAAAACTGAGATTACCCGAGTGGTTGACCGATGCTATTTCGACGCTGATAGGCATGTTATTTAGCGGCTTCGCCCTAAAGAGTTTCCTGGTGCCTAATCAATTCTTTGATGGAGGGGTAACGGGTATCTCTTTGCTTATACATGAGCTCTATCATATCAATATTGCGTATATCATTATTATAGCCAATATACCGTTTATAATCATGGGGGCCTTCCAGGTTAGCAGGACCTTTGCAATAAAGACTATTATAGCGGTGATCGGGTTGGGCATATGTCTTCAATTTATACCTTATCCTCCAATCACTTCAGATAAGCTGCTGGTATCCATATTTGGAGGTGTTTTTATGGGCATAGGTGTAGGTTTGGCTATACGTGGCGGATGCGCGCTGGATGGTATTGAAGTATTGGCCCTTTATACCGGCAAAAGGATCAGCTTTACCATCAGCGAAATTATTTTAGGTATTAACATCATAATTTTCTTGATTGCTGCGATTAAGTTAGGGTTACCAACGGCGCTGTATTCAATCCTGACTTATTATACAGCTTCGCGCACGATCAACTTTGTCATAGAAGGGCTTGAAGAATATACCAGCGTTACTATTATCTCGGCAGAAAGTGAGCAAATTAAACGGCAACTGGTGATGGCATTGGGCAGAGGCATTACCGTTTATAAAGGAGAGCGCGGTTTTCTGAAGAACAGCTTCGATGTCAGCCAGCCTGTAGACATTGTTTTTACAGTTGTTACACGACTTGAAGTTAGGCGGTTGCGTAACCTGGTGCATGAAATTGATCCAAAAGCATTCATTTTTACAAGCATTGTAAAAGAAGCAGCCGGCGGGGTTTTAAAAAAGAGGGCAAGGCATTAAAGAGCTTTTGTCAAGTCAGTAGTCTTTAGTCGTAAGTCTAAAGTCGGATTTTGCTCTTTTTGGATTAGTACCTGATGCAGTAGACTCAAGCCCAGCCACATTTTATTACTGACAAGAAACAATTAACGCTTATCGGACTATAGCCGTTGTCAACTATAACCTGATAAGCGTTATTTGTATTATTAAAAAGTACTTCTTCGGCCGATCAATCGATAACCGTTACTTTCAACATGTTTGTTTTACCTTGTTTAAAAATAGGTATTGCTGCTGTATTTATTACTACATCCCCTTCCTGAACAAGATTTTCTGCTTTCAGAATATTATTTACATCGCTGATGGTTTTGTCAGTGCTGTCTAACAGGTCGTAATAAAACGTCCTTACTCCCCACAACAAACTTAACGCATTTAAAAGATGTTTATTTGAAGTAAAGATATATGTGCACGCCTTGGGCCTGTAGCTCGATATTTCAAATGCCGTATAACCCGAAGTAGTCATCGCGACGATTCCGACAGCGTTTGCATGTTCTGCTAAATAAACTGCTGATCCGCATACGGCTTTACTCAAATCGTCATGTGACGTGGTGTCGGTGTTCGCTACTTTATTTGAGTTGTAAGGGTAGCCCAGCTCTTCTACATTGCGCACAATTTTTGCCATTGTTTCAATTACAATCACCGGAAATTCACCTACCGAGGTTTCGCCGCTAAGCATTACGGCATCTGCGCCATCAAGCACCGAGTTAGCTACGTCGTTTACTTCAGCACGTGTAGGGCGTGGCGTTGTAATCATCGATTCGAGCATCTGAGTGGCCACAATTACAGGTTTTGACGCTTCGCGACATTTGCGGGCTATCATTTTTTGCAGAAGCGGAACTTCTTCAAGTGGCATTTCAACACCAAGATCTCCTCGGGCAACCATTACCCCATCGGTAGCCGCTATAATTTCGTCAATATTATCTATGGCTTCCGGCTTTTCTACTTTTGCTATTACCTTAGCCGCTTTACCGCTTTTAGCAATAATACGCTTTAACTCCACAATATCCTGGCCGGTGCGAACAAAGGAAAGGCCCACCCAATCAACATCCCAATCCAAAGCGTATTGAAGATTTTCAAGATCCTCCTCAGTTAAACTCGGGATAGATACTTTGGTATTTGGAAGGTTAACCCCTTTACGTGATGTCAAAATGCCGCCATGCATTATTTCGCAAACTACAGTATCAAGTCTGTTGGTTTCAATAACCTTCATCTGTATCTTCCCGTCATCAAGCAAAATAATTTCATTTGGCTGCACATCCTGCGGAAATGTTTCGTAGGTTATGTATATGCGGTTGTCATCGCCTATACATTCATGTGTAGTTATATTAATGCGCGTGCCGTTTACCAGGTGAATTCCGCCGTCCTTTACCAGGCCGATACGAATTTTAGGTCCCTGCAAATCGGCCAAAATACCTACGTTGGTTTTGTATTGTTCATTGATTTCACGGATTGTATCGATCACAGCTTTGTGATCCTGCGCTTTTCCATGTGAAAAATTAAGACGGCAAATATTTACGCCTGCTCTTATCATCGCTAATAAGACATCTTTTTTAGCAGATGCGGGGCCCATTGTGGCAACAATTTTAGTTCTGTTATAATGTAGTTTCATAATTATCTGGTTAAAACGGGCCTGTGTTGGCTATAAGTAGTGTATTTATGACACCTCTAAATTTTCCGCTAAAATAATAGATTTTCACGTGATTTTATTTTTTTAGGATCAATCTTCACCGCGGCCACAATTTCGGGTATCTTGTTTAAAGTGGAAATGAGGTTATCAAGGTCATTTTCATCGATATAATTCTTTATTAATAGGAAAAAATCAGCTTTTTTCATTTCGGGAACCAGATATCCGTCAGAGCCTTTATTGGCAATAAAATAGAAATCTGTTTCTGAAGCTTCCCAATTATAATGGTATAAAGAAAAAAAAACAGTCCCCGAATCCCTATAAATGTCGACTTCGAGATCAGAAATTTTTACGAAATTAAAATTCAAAAACTTATTGATAAGACAACAAATGCGGTAATCTTTCAAGGAAGTTGTAACCGCGATCAAAACAAAATCAAGATCGATCTCAAACTTTAAAAATTTCCTGTTCAAAATCATTACTTTTGCAGCCGTAAAAGTACAAATCGAAACTCTAGCAATAAAATTTTGTTGGAGATAATACAAAAGTATTTAGATTTGATATTTGACAGAATTTATTTTTCTTTGCACAAAATTTTTATTAATCATTAAACTATAAGACTATGTCTGATATCGCTTCAAGAGTAAAAGCTATTATCGTAGAAAAATTAGGTGTTGACGAAAGTGAAGTAACACCCGAAGCTAGCTTCACCAATGATCTTGGTGCTGACTCGTTGGACACCGTGGAATTAATCATGGAGTTTGAAAAAGAATTTAACGTAGCTATTCCTGATGACCAGGCTGAAACCATCGGCACCGTTGGCCAGGCTGTTGCTTATCTTGAAAAAAACGTTAAATAAACTCCCTAATCTTATTAAATGGAGTTTAAAAGAGTTGTAGTAAGCGGGCTTGGGGCACTTACTCCAATTGGTAACAGCGTTCCCGAATACTGGGAATCCTTAATCAATGGAGTAAGTGGCGCTGCTTTGATAAAAAGTTTTGATACAGAGAAGTTCAAGACTAAATTTGCCTGCGAAGTTAAAAACTTCGATGCGGACGCGTTTTTAGGCAGGAAAGATGCCAGAAAACTTGATCCCTTTGTTCAATATGCCTTATACTCGACGGAAGAAGCTGTAAAAGATGCCGGTTTAAACTTTGAGAAACTGGACACCAGCCGCATAGGCGTTATCTGGGGATCAGGAATCGGGGGCTTAAAAACATTTTTAGACGAGGTAGTGAATTTTGCTAAAGGCGACGGTTCACCGCGTTTTAATCCTTTTTTTATTCCGAAGATGATTGCGGATATTGCTCCCGGTCATATCTCAATTAAGTATGGCTTACGCGGGCCTAACTTTTCAACAGTTTCGGCATGCGCTTCATCAAACAACGCGCTTATAGATGCTTTTAATTATATCCGTTTGGGTAAAGCAAATATGTTTATAAGCGGTGGTTCAGAAGCGATTATTAACGAAGCTGGTATCGGTGGATTCAATGCTATGCACGCTTTGTCGACCCGTAATGATGACCCGGCTACCGCATCGCGGCCTTTTGATTTGGATCGTGACGGCTTTGTTGCAGGTGAAGGTGCGGGGACAATAATACTGGAAGAACTGGGACATGCCTTAGCACGCGGAGCTAAAATTTACGCTGAAATGGTTGGCGGCGGCATGAGTGCCGATGCCTATCATATGACAGCACCTCATCCTGAAGGACTTGGCGCTGCTTTGGTAATGAAGGCGGCACTTGACGATGCGGGCATGACACCTGCTGATATCGACTATGTAAACGTTCATGGAACATCTACACCTATCGGCGACCCGCAGGAAGTAAAAGCCATACAAGATGCTTTTGGCGATGAAATTTATCGCATAAATATAAGTTCGACTAAATCAATGACCGGCCATTTACTGGGTGCCGCCGGAGCTGTTGAAGCGATCGCTGCTATTTTAGCCTTGAGAAATGATATTGTTCCGCCAACAATAAATCACTTTACTGACGATCCGGCCTTTGATCCGAAAATAAATTTCACATTTAATAAGGCTCAAAAACGAATTGTAAAAGTAGCTCAAAGTAATGGGTTTGGTTTTGGGGGCCATAATGCTTCAGTGATATTTAAAAAATTTGAAGAATAATTTTATTGATGCCCATAAGTCGTTTTTATAAGCTTTACATCTCGCCCAACAGAAAGTACGTAAAAGTTTTAAAGAATTTGCTCGGTTTTGTGCCGGGCAATTTGTCTTTATACAAACTTGCGTTCCGTCATAAATCTGCTGCTCAAAGTGTTAAAAAAGGAGTAAAGAACAGTAACGAACGACTGGAATTTCTTGGTGATGCGGTGTTAGGCAGTGTAGTAGCCGAAGTTCTGTTTAAACTATATCCTTACGAAGACGAGGGTTTCCTAACCGAACTGCGATCAAAGATTGTTAGCCGCGTTAACTTAAACCAATTAGCCCGTAAACTTGGTTTTGATAAATTAGTTGAATACGATAACCGCATGCTTAATTCATCGAGACAAGGATCATTATTGGGAGATGCCTTCGAAGCTTTGATCGGCGCGGTTTATTTGGATAAGGGTTATAACTTTACCCGGAGTTTTTTGGTGAACCATATCATCAAATCCCATATCGACATCCATACGCTTGAGCAAACAGAAACCAATTTCAAAAGCAAATTAATAGAATGGTGCCAGCGTAATAGTAAAGACATTGTTTTTGACCTCGTGAGTAATCAGGATGGTGAAAACACGAAACTCTTTACCGTACAGGTAATTATTGATGGTGAGATAGCAGGCTTGGGAAAAGAATTCAGTAAAAAGAATGCCGAAAAACTCGCTGCCGAGAAAGCCTGTGAAACTTTGGGGATATAATTTAAATTCGGAATTACGATTTCTGATTTTTTAGTTATAGTCTCCGTTAGTTCAGTTTTGGCCAACCACGGGAGCCAAGTCATGTTCATGCAGGTTTAGATTTTGCCGGTTTTCTTCAAAATACTTAAACTCCCTTTTTACTCGTTTTATAAGTTCATAGTCATTCCATCCTTTTAAATCCTGATAAGAGGGAGTATAATAGGCCATGAATTTTTTTGCTGTGCTATCGGTAGTGTTGGTAACGCGAACAATAAGACCTGCATTATACCGCCTGTGAACCTCTGCATATTCTATTTCGTCTTTGGTATAGGCTTTGAATCGGCGGGCTTCGCCGGGTGTTTTTCCAAATAATTCGTATAAACCTGTGATAGGAGATGATATAAAAGATAATACGGGAGGTTTACCGTCGTAAAAAGTACCCAGTTTCCGGTAATCGTTCATTATATCATTCAATTCCTGCTTTTTTGTTTGCCCCTGGATGGTAACTGTTGCCAGCTTGATTACCGGCTGCATATAAATGGGGATGTCGGCACGCCCGGTAATTACAATTTTTTGATCGGTATAATCAATTTTAGTAAAAAGCAAGGTATCCCCAACAGCCGCCTTTATGGAAAACCATCCGAGTTCATCACTCATCATTAATTCTTTGCTCCGTAAATTGTTGATCACAACTTGCGCTATTCTTTCCCCGCTCAATTTTTTTGAAACTACACCTTTTAAAATAAATGTTTGCTGACCCGCCGCATTCAATGCCAGGCAAAAACAAAACATTATAAAAATTAAAAACCTATAGTTCATATCCTTTGCAAAATTAGATATAGTATTTGAGAGCAAATGTAAAAAAGTGTTAAAGGGGGAGAAGTCAGGAAGTCGGAAAGTCCGAAAGTCAGAAAGTAAAAAAAATTAAGAATATGGTATGAATTAAAACCGAATATGACTATTTCAGAAAAATTAATCTTTCGGACTTCCAGACTTTCGGACTTTCGGACTTCCCGACTAAAAACCTATCTTTGCGCATGATAAAATCCATGACAGGTTATGGAATTGCAAGTTTCGACTCGGGCAATACTAAATACACTATTGAAATAAAATCCCTCAATAGTAAATTTCTTGATCTGTCGCTTCGTATTCCTAAAGCTTTTACAGAAAAGGAGTTCCAGTTGCGCAACGAGTGCAGCAAACAAATAGAGCGCGGTAAGGTTAGTCTTTCAATAAATGTTGAAACAGCGAACACTAAGGTAAATGCTGCTGGTATAGATAATGCGCTTCTTAAACACTATTATGAGCAGTTAAAGGCAGTTAGCATTGACCTTAATGAACCTGCATCTAATTTATTAGAGCTGGCTTTAGGTTTGCCCGAGGTTGTAAAATACGATGAAGAAACTGTGTCGGAAGAAGAATGGAAAATTGTTGAAAATACATTTACGCAGGCTTTAAAATCCTTTCAAAAATTCAGAACCGATGAAGGTAATGTACTTGAACAGGATATTAAACAGCGTATTGGTATTATCCTTAAAAACCTTGAGCTGGTTGAAGTTGAAGAACCGAAACGCATACCTGTAATCAAGGAGCGCTTAAATCAATTCCTTACCGAAGCTGTTAGCCGTGAAGCTATTGATCAGAACCGCTTTGAACAGGAGCTGATTTACTATATCGATAAGCTCGATATTACTGAAGAAAAGATACGGTTAAGGGCGCATTGCGATTATTTTATAGAGACGTTGAAAAATGGCGATGCCAACGGTAAAAAACTGGGATTTATTTCGCAGGAAATTGGGCGTGAAATAAACACCATCGGCTCAAAAGCTAATGACGCCAATATCCAGAAACTGGTTGTGGGCATGAAAGAAGAACTGGAAAAAATAAAAGAACAGTTATTGAATGTATTATAGTTCAGTCGTTCATTTGTTCATTAGTTCATTAGTGTATGCTGGAGAACTATAGCGCAAATGCACCAATGAACAAATGAACTAGTGAACAAATGAACCACGAAGGAAAACTCATCATCTTTTCGGCGCCATCGGGAGCAGGAAAAACTACGATAGTACATCACTTGTTAACGAAATTTCCCCAACTTGAGTTTTCTATTTCGGCCACTACCAGGCCACCCCGGGGAGATGAGCAAAATGGACAAGATTACTATTTTATAAGTAAAGAGGAATTTTTACACCGTATTGCAAAAAAACAATTTGTTGAGTTTGAAGAAGTATACTCTGGCACTTTCTATGGCACTCTGCGTACGGAAATTGAGCGGATATGGCAAAAAGGCAAAACAGTTATATTCGATATTGATGTAGAAGGCGGACTTCACCTTAAGCGCAAATACGAAGAACAGGCGCTTGCGATATTTGTACAGCCGCCATCGCTCGAAGTTCTTAAGGAGCGTTTAGCCGCGCGGGGAACAGACAGCCGGGAAAAACTGAAGGAGCGCTTTATAAAAGCAGAAAAAGAATTGAATTATGCGCCGCGATTTGATATTATACTAAAAAATCACGATCTTCAAACGGCATGTGAAGAGGCAGAGGATTTGGTGAGCCAGTTCATAGTTAATGGTTCATAGTTCATGGCAAACCACAATCACCTGGTAAAAAGTATCCATTTACTGATTTAGTTTCTCCTGACCATGATCCATGAACCATCAACCATGAACTAAAAAATGAAAATAGGACTACTATTCGGCTCATTTAACCCCATACATGTCGGCCACCTGATTATTGCTAATTATATGGCCAATTATACCACGCTCGACAAAGTTTGGTTAGTAGTATCGCCGCAAAATCCTCTA
>DASXMZ010000408.1:0-14897 GCA_036495385.1 Mucilaginibacter sp.
ATCCGGTCATTTATGGCGTAAAGATTAGCCTCCAGGTTCTGTTTTTGCAAGTCTGCGTCCGCTTTGATCAGGTCTTTCTGATATTTGGTACTGCCGCCATCATAAATCTGCTGGTCAACCTCGCCCTGGATTTTATACTGATCTTTGCTGATCGTAGGGAGCAGTCCCAAGCTACCTGGAATTCCAATGGCCGCAGGGAAACTGATCGTTTCTGATTGGTAAGATGCCTGCCCGGTAAAAGACACCTGGGGCAAATAGCCTTTATTGGCATTTTCAAGAGTGAATGAGGCGGATTTAGCGATCAAATCCATTTTTTTAATAGCCGGATAGTTCGCCCGCGCCAAACCATAGCAATCTTCAAGACTTATCTTTTCCTGCGCACTAACGCTTGCAATTGTCGCTAAAAGCAGCACACTGGTCAGCAAATATTTTCGGCTCTTGTTCATAAATTACAAAGCTTTCTGATTCAAAAATAATTTGGCACAAAATTAATCAACCATTTGGTTAAATCAAATAGTTAACGCAAATAATGTATAGTCAGTTTTATCAGGATATATTAATAAAGTGGTTAATAAACGTTATCCTAACGTTATTGCCGGAGATCATCAGGGGAAAACAGTCATCAAAAATCAGGATCTCTTCATAATAATTATTTAATATTGTCGGGAAATCCCGGTGCGGCGATTAGTAATTTTTTCTTACTAAAAATCATACAAATAAACCATTGAAGAGCGAAAGTTATACGCTTAATAGAATTAACCAATAGTTTTTAAGGGGAGTATGTATTTCAGGGTTCGACCAAATTAACATTTTATTTAGGAAGTAACAAATTAAGTGTGATTAAATGAAGAAAAATTATCTGTTTAATTTATTACTGTCTGTCGCCAATATCTTATTTCCGATCATCACTTTTCCGTATGTATCAAAAACACTGGGTCCCATCGGCATTGGGAAAGTGCAGTTCATTACCACTTTTGCCTCCTATTTTGCATTGATTGCAGCGTTGGGGATACCTATTTATGGTGTAAGAGAAATAGCCAAATACAAAAGTTCTGCAAGGGAACTTTCAAAGGTATTTTCCGAATTAGTGATAATCAACTTCATCACCAGTATATTTTTATCTGTAATTTATATTGCGGTTATTCTGTTTATGCCCTGGTTTAACGAAGATAAAAATCTTTACTTATGGGCCATCATGCTTGTCGTTTTGGGTTTCTCATCAATTGATTGGTTTTATGCAGGTCTCGAAGAATTCAAAACCGTAGCCGTGCGGTCTGTTTTGGTTCGAACGATTTCATTGGGGCTAATGTTTTTATTAATTAGAAAAGACACAGACTATTATCTGTATTTGATGATTCTCATTTTCATCACTTTGGCAAATAATTTGATCAATGTGATGATGCTAAGCAAAAGGGTGACTTTTACTTATAAAAACCTATCGCTGCAACGGCATTTAAGACCATTATTTCTCATTTTCGGCACCACCGTAGCAACGAGTATGTACACTATGCTGGATACCGTTCTGCTCGGATTTTTATCAGATAATAAATCAGTGGGATTATATTCAGCCGCGGTAAAATTATCCAAGATAGCAATACCGATAGTTACTTCGCTCGGCGTTATCCTGGTGCCCAAAATCTCAAAAAGCCTTGACGATAAGAACACCCCGGAAGTGCAGTCCCTTTTAAATAAATCGTTTTCTTTTATAGCTTTTATTTCGATTCCTTTAGGTTTTGGTCTGGCTATACTCGCTCCTGAACTTATTATTGCATTTTCCAGCAATAAATTTATCGGCGGCATTTTTTCAATGCAAATACTGTCTCTCCTACCCTTCCTTATAGGTTTCGGTTATTTTTTCGGGTTTCAAATTCTTATTCCCGGAGGAAGGGACAAAGAACTATTGTTTTCGGTGCTCGGCGGCGTTATTGTAGGTTTATTACTGAATTTTTTATTGGTGCCCCAACTAAAGCAGTTAGGCGCAGCGATAGCAAATGTGGGCAGCGAACTGGTTGTTACCATGCTTTACATGTACTTTGCCCGAAAACATTACAACTATAAGTTTTATTTGAAGCCGATTTATGCTGCAATATTATGCTCGTTGCTGTTTATCCCAATAGTATATGCATTGCGTGTATTTAACTTAAACCTGTATGTTTTTATTTTCTTAAGCGCTGCCGTGTGCGGGATGGTTTACTTTTTGGCACAAAAAATACTGTTTAGAAACAACCTGATTACCGAAACAATCCAACCGTTTTTACTCAACAAATTGCCATTCTACAACAAAAGGACTATTAACCAGGATATTGATTTTTAGGTTATTTGCTCTTTATTTTTCGACAGGTACATTTCTGCATCATTTCCCGTATTGATAGCCATCCGCAAGGGCTGTCTTTACATAAAACCCGGTTTGATGATTTATTTCCATCCAACAAGCCGTTTACACCGATCATAAATATTTTGAGTGTGTCCAACTCAATGGATGCTTCTGTACTTCATTAAAATTATTTAAGGAAATTTGTTTTATAAAATAATTTCCATTTCCTTTGTTGGAAACTTTTTATAAAAAATAATTTCCATCATAATGGATGCAAAAAATGATATTCTCAATACATGTTTAAAGCACTTCCTTCAACATGGAATCCGCAAAATGTCGAATGAGAAACTTGTTGCGCTTTTAGGTATTTCAACCAAAACGATTTATAAATATTTTGAGAATAAAGAAAAGTTGTTGGAAGAAGCGTTACATCTTTATCATGATCAAAGGTATGAGATGCTGCAAAACCTCCCGGCTGACCAAAACGAGGCATGTCTTTTATTTGATATGTGGCGCGTTGCAATAGAAACAGAGCCAAAAGTCAGCGAGCTATTTTATCAGGATTTGGATTACTACTATCCGAAACTTGCCCAAAAAGTCGAATTATCTATTTCCAAAAAATTTTCAGACAAGTTTATTGAAATCATTAAACGGGGAATAGGTACAAAAGTGTTCCGTAATGATATTAACCCTGAACTTGTTTTAGAGGGAATATACGCGCTATACGTATCTGTTGTAAGAAATCAACAGGAACAATTTAAAAACTTATCAGCATCATCTTTTGAAGTGGTATTGAATACAATGGGAGTTTATTTCAGAGGTTTTTGTACCGCTGATGGTATTGAGCGTTTAGACCAGCATATAGCTCAGTGCAAGGCATCGCAAAAAAAGAAAAACGGAAAAAAGCAAGCACTAACAAACGCATAAAAGACTTGAAACAGAATATGAAACAACTTTTTTTACTTATCGCAATTTGCTCTTGCTGTATAACTGCAAAGTCACAGGATTCCCGTAGTTCTTTGTTTGATAAAGACTGGAGATTCAAAAAGGACAGTCTCGTAAATGCAGAGCGCCCTTCTTATGACGATACAAAATGGCGTAGGTTAGATCTGCCGCACGACTGGAGTATTGAGGATCTGCCCAATCAAAAGATTGGAGAGGTTCGGGGCCCATTCTCCAGACATGCGGTGAGCAAGGGCGCAACAGGATATACCGAAGGTGGTGTTGGCTGGTATCGCAAAACCTTCACACTCAATCAAAGCTATACAGGCAAACAAACCTATATCACATTCGATGGTGTATACATGAATAGCGACACATGGATCAACGGCCATCATCTTGGCAATAGGCCAAATGGTTATATTTCCTTCTTCTATAACCTCACCCCTTATTTAAACCCTGCCGGCAAACCAAATGTAATTGCTGTTCGTGTAAGAAATTTAGGCGTAAATTCCCGCTGGTATTCCGGTTCCGGTATTTATCGGCACGTGTGGCTGACATCACTAAACAAAGTACATACCGAAATATGGAGTAATTCCATTACAACGCCTGTTGCTTCAGAGAATATAGCACAGGTGAAATTGGAAAGCGCTATAAAGAATGCTGCTTCGCAAAATAAAAAAGTGAATGTGCGTATTGATTTGCTTGACCCCATGGGCAAACTCGTCGCTACTAAAACACAAGCTCTAAATATTGAAGCTGGCCATAGCCGGGCACTTTTGCAGCAACTAACAGTTACCAAACCATCTTTGTGGGGGTTGGAAAAACCATTGTTATATAAAGCCAAAGTGACGGTGCTGGATGGTAAAGCGAAGGACGAAACAATTATTCCTTTTGGAATACGAAAAATTCAGTTCGACGGAACAAAAGGATTTCTTCTTAACGGAAAGTCTGTCAAATTAAAAGGTGGTTGCATTCATCATGACAATGGGCCGCTGGGAGCAGCCAGCATTGACCGGGCAGATGAGCGAAAAATAGAATTATTGAAAAAAGCGGGCTATAACGCTGTTAGATTAAGCCATAATCCATATGCGCCTGCTTTGTTAAATGCTTGTGATCGGTTAGGTATGCTGGTGGTTACTGATTCTTACGACATGTGGGAAAAAGAGAAATCGCCGGTGAAGGATGGATATAACCTATATTTCAAACAATGGTGGAAGCGCGATCTGCAGGCGCTGATCTTCAGAGATCGCAATCATCCCTCGATTATTATGTGGGGTATCGGGAACGAAATTCCGGAAGCAGCAGATACTTCAGGATACCGAATAGCTAAACAGTTGGTTGATGAGGTACATCGCTTAGATCCCACCCGTCCGGTAACAGAAGCTGTCGTATATTTTCCTGGCTATTCGAAAGCTAAAAGCTGGGATGAATATGAGCCCCACCTAAATCTATTAGACGTTGACGGATATAATTATGCGGTAACTGGAAAAGGCGGCCTGTTACCCAACAGCAAAGGGGCCAACCGTTATGAGACGGAACACGCCAAACATCCCGAAAAAACTTTTATGGCGACTGAATATTTTCCTTCAGCTGCGCTCGAGAATTGGGATGCAGCGGAGAAGCAGCCTTATGCACTGGGCGGCTTCTCCTGGACTGCAATGAACTATATCGGAGAAGCATTTATAGGTGGGACATCCATAGTGCCCGATTCTGTTAATAATATCAAAGTAATGATGACGTCGACGGTTAACCCCTGGCCGGTATACGAGGCCGTTTGCGGTGATCTTGATATCATAGGCAATCCCAAAGTTGGTTTTTATTATCATAATGTTATTTGGAGAAATACGCCTATCGAGATATTGGTACATAGTCCCATACCTGGAGGTATGAAGGAAGTAGTGTCCCCCTGGGGTTTTCCTGATCTATTAAAAAGCTGGACCTGGCCGGGTAAAGAAGGTCAGAAAATGCAGGTGCAGGTTTTTACCAGGAGCAAGCAGATAAAGCTTGAATTAAACGGTAAGATCATTGCGGAACAAACCGTTCCGGATGGCTCCATCACAGCGACCTTTTCTGTGGAATATCAGCCTGGGACAATTATAGCCAAAGGATTTACTAACGGAAAAGAAGATGGAAAAAGTGTTTTGTCCACAACAGGCAAACCCATTGCTATCCGTTTGGTACCTGATAGAAAAGCAATCAAAGCTGATGTAAATGATTTATCCTATGTAGATGTTGAAGTCGTTGATGAAAAAGGGAATGTTGTACCAAATGCCGATGATATAGAAATCAGCTTCGACCTTAACGGGCCAGGCAAGATTGCAGGTGTTGGCAGCGGTAATCCGGCTGATTTATCCAGTTTTCAGCAAAATCATAAAAAGGTGTATCAAGGGCGGGGGTTGGTTATTCTCCAGCCAAATGGCAAAGGTGGAACGATTACATTGAAGGCGACAACAAATGGATTAGCCTCCGCACAAGTGGTAATTTCAACGAATTAAATAATCTTACATTAACATTTGAGAAAATTCTTTAGAACAATACAAACCTCAACTATTAAAAATCAAGTATGAAACGATTATTATTTGTATTGGCCATCTGCACTATGGCTATTGCAACTGTATCAGCGCAAGGTACAGTAAAGAGAGAAACGATAGAGTACACAGTAAAAGACACGACACACTTACTTCTCGATAAATATATCGATAACAGCGTCCCATATCAGGGTAAGCGCCCTGTGTTGATTTACGTCCATGGAGGCGGCTTTACAACAGGTGGCCGCGTCAACGCATTGCAAATAAAATATTGCAAACATTACGTGGCCCAGGGATTCGTTGCGATTTCAATTGACTACCGCCTTGGAATCAAAAATGGTATCCAGCCTGATGAGAAAACCGTCGTGAACGCTATCAACTTAGCATATGGCGATCTGATAGATGCCACAGCATTCATTATCTCCAAAGCAAATGATTGGAATATTGATCCAGACAAAATCATTATTTCCGGGGGAAGTGCAGGAGCGATTGCTTGCTTGAGTGCTGAATATGACATCTCCAATAACGGGCAATTTTCGAATCGCCTGCCTAAAGGGTTTAATTACGCTGGGGTGATTTCTCACGCAGGCTGTATCGTGACAAATCATGATTCACTTACCTGGAAGAATAAACCATGTCCAATCTTGTTGATGCACGGGAACAAAGATCAGTTAGTGCCATTCGATACAAAAACTATCTCAGGTGATTTTTACGGAGGATCGAATTATATCCATAATCAATTTGTCAAATTAAACTTTCCTCATTGGCTGTATGAAGAAGTCGGGGCGGATCATATTGTGGCTTTGAAACCTTTGCAGTACAATTTTGGAGAGACCGATACATTTATCGAAAAGTTCGTCATGAAAGGGCAGCAAGCCATAGTTCATACCATTTGGGCTGATTTCAAATCTGATACAATGGGGGACATGTTCAAAGTGGTGCCATTATATATGACTGGTTGGAATAAAACTGATGAAGAAGTAAAATAAATGAAACCCTATTTGTTGAAAGAATTTCGTGACAAAAAAATTTACGCTATGTCCTGTAAATTTAATTTGATTTTGATTTGCCTGTTTTCCTGTTTTTCCTTCCGCTTACAGGCACAGAACAATTTGGTGCAGTCTAATGAAGACTTCGCCAAAAACTTTGTTGTAAAAGATACCTTGTTCAAAAAACCATATATAGATATAGATGAGTGGCGTGATGTTCCGGTTCGTCATCGCTATGTACATGGCGGTTTTAAGGGAACAGAAGCGCGTTTTTCTTTTTACTTCCCGGAAAAAGGGAAGTATAAAGGGCGTTTTTTTCAATACATAACCCCTTTCCCGGATAACGAAAATTTGTCGCAGGGCGCTACTGGTGAAGAGGATAAAATTGGGTTCTCGATAAAAAACGGAGCTTATTTTATCGAAACAAATGAAGGGGGAAAGATTGATTTTTCAAAAGTAAACCTTGCCGGTGATCCTACGGTTGCTGCTTATCGCATGAATGCTGCGGCGGCTCAATTTTCAAGATTGGTTGCGACCAGGTTTTATGGCGAGACCAATCGTCCTTATGGTTACTGTTTCGGTGGCAGCGGCGGTGCATTTCGCACGATTGGTGCAATGGAAAATACAGTAGGGGTCTGGGATGGCGCTGTCCCTTATGTGGTGGGTTCACCTGAGGCTATTCCCAATGTTTTTACAGTTCGTATGCATGCCATGCGAATATTAAAAAATAAATTCCCTCAAATTATTGATGCGGTGGAACCCGGTGGCAGCGGCAATATGTATGCGGGGCTGAACACCGAAGAAAAAGAGGCATTGCAGGAAGTAACTAAAATGGGATTTCCACCAAAATCCTGGTTTGGATATAAAACAATGGGAATTCACGGCTTTTTGGTGCTTTATCAAGGTGTGGTAATGGCTGATCCTACCTATTTTAACAGGGATTTTTGGAATACTCCCGGCTATCTCGGCGCCAATCCCACCGCATCTTTATTAAAAGCACGCCTTCAAAAAGTAAGCACCATCAAAACTGGCATTCCGGTAGATCAGGCGGTAAGTTTCGGGTTAATCGAACCCTTATCGGCACAAGATCGTGGAACCGCCGACGCTGCCTGGAAAAGCATGGGCGGTCAGGCAGGGACGATGCCAGTCGCATTTCAGTTGACAGCCACGCTGCCAGACGTAGATTTTATGGGTGGCGATTTAATTATAAAGAGTGGTGCTGCTGCCGGTAAGAAGTTACAGTTAACCAAAGTTGCCGGAGATAAAGTTGCGCTTGGCCCGGCAGATCCGTCAGTGCTTGTTCTGCTTAAACCTGGTGACACCGTGCAGGTCGATAACTCTAATTTTTTGGCTGTACAAACTTATCACCGACACCAGGTTCCCGAAAAAGAATATCACGTGTGGGATCAATTTCGTGATTCTAACGGGAAACCGATTTATCCGCAACGCCCCATGCTGTTAGGGCCATTGTTCACCAGAGGCGCATCGGGGGTATTACCCGCGGGTAATTTCAAAGGAAAGATGATTGTCCTTTCTTCGCTTTGGGATCGTGAAGCTTTTCCCTGGCAGGCTGATTGGTATCGTTCTAAAGTGCGGGAGCATTTGGGCGATAGCACAGATAATTATTTTAGACTTTGGTACACGGACCACGCTCTTCATGGTGATCAAACTAAACAGGAAGACCCTACACATACGGTAAGTTATCTTGGAGTACTTCAACAAGCTCTTCTTGATTTGAGTCGATGGGTAGAAAAGGGCATTGCTCCCCCTGCAACAACCAACTATGTGATTAAAGATGGGCAAGTTGTTGTCCCCGGCACGGCACCAGAACGCAAAGGCATACAACCAATAATAAAGTTAAAAGCAAATGGCGGTAAGAGATCAGAAGTAAAAGTAGGTGATCCCGTAAGTTTCACTGCTGAAGTTGAGGTACCTTCAAACACTGGCAAATTGATATCAGCAGAATGGGATTTTGAAGGCACCGGCACTTTTCCAACCGCGAAAAAATTTACTCCCAATTCAAAAATAAGGCTAAAAACATCACATGCCTATTCAAAGCCAGGTACTTATTTCGCTATTTTGCGTGTTGCATCGCAACGGCAAGGGGATGCAAAAACGCCATATACCCGAATTCAAAATCTCGAACGTGTGAGGGTGGTGGTTAAGTAGCGAGAATGTAAAAGTATTCTCAGTGGAATGTGATTTCGGTTTATTTCGCCAAGGTTACAAATCAAAAACGCTGTAAATTATTCATTTACAGCGTTTTTGATTTTATTTAAAAACAACTTGCGGAGAGAGAGGGATTCGAACCCTCGGTACCGTTTCCAGTACGTCAGTTTAGCAAACTGATCCTTTCGGCCTCTCAGGCATCTCTCCGTATCGGCTTTTTAAATCCCTGTTTCAGTAAACCCCTTTTTTAGGGACTGCAAATATAGTAAATGGAACACTACGTCAAAATACTTTTTGTTATTAGTTGATTGGGTTGATTAAGTGACTGGTTGATTAGGTTGGAATGAATTGGAAATAAGTTGATTAGGTTAGATTAAGTGGATTGGGTCGAGCCAAATAAATTTGCCATTATCAAACTACTAACCCAATCAACCTAATCAACCACTCACTTAATCAACCACCGCCAACTCACTAATAATCAATCCTCACATGATAAATACTCATCAGCATTCGCTTAAAAATGGTTTTGATTGTCTCAATTTCCTTTAAGGTGATATTACTATCTTTTAGCTGATTTTGATCGAGCTTATATTTTACAATACGGTCAACGAGGTCGCTGATGGATTTTTCATCTGGTTCTTTTAGCGCACGTGAGGCGGCTTCAACGGAGTCGGCGAGCATTAAAACACCTCCTTCTTTTGAAAATGGTATTGGGCCCGGATATCTGAAAGTATTCTCGTCGACAAACTTTTCCGGAAAATTTTTCAGGAACGACTGAAAGAAATAGTCTACCCGCGTATTCCCGTGATGTGTCCTTATAAAGTCGATCACTATCTCGGGCAGATTTGCCTTTTGCGCCATTTCAATTCCTTTGCTTACATGCCTTATAATGATCTGGGCGCTTTCCTGGTAGGGCAACTTATCATGCGGATTAAACCCTGAGCTTTGATTTTCTATAAAAAACAGCGGATTTTCTAGTTTGCCTATATCGTGGTATAAGGCCCCTGCCCTAACAAGTAAGGCATTACCGCCAATTGTATAAATGGCGTTCTCAGCCAGGTTGGCTACCTGCAGCGAGTGTTGAAAAGTCCCGGGTGCTGTAAACGCCATCTCCCGCAGCAGTGGTGCATTGGTATTTGTTAATTCTATAAGCGTTATATCCGAGGTAATGGCAAATATCTTTTCAAAAACGTAAATAAGCGGATAAGCAAGCAATGTTAATAAAACACTCACTATAAAAGGCACAAAATCAAGCCAGTCTGTACTTGTCAGATTGCCTTCACGGATAAAAGATATCCCTAAAAAAGCTATAAAATAAGTAAACGTGATAATGAGCGCCGAAATCAGGAACTGTTCGCGCCGGATAAGATTTTTGATACTGTAAATGGAGACCATCCCGGCAGTAATTTCAAAATAGGCAAATTCAAAACTATTCGGAACAAAGAAGCCGGCCATCAGTACCACCAACAAATGAATATTTAGTGCCAGGCGGGTATCAAACAGAATACGTATGATAATCGGTACTATACAATAGGGTATGTAGTATAAATTCGGCAGCTGTAGTTTTATTGCTGTTGACAGGGTAAACAACATTGCCGTTATTACAAGCAATATTAAACTTACCAGTCGGTTGTCATTATAAATGTCCCTGCGGAAAAGGTACAAAAATACCATGAGCAGCGTAATGGCAATGCCCACCAGCATAAACTGACCAAGCAAAACCAGTCTGCGGTCGCCGTTTATACGGGCGTTATCTTCAAAAGCTTTTTTGTATGATTGTAACTTCTGATAAATCTCATCGCTAACTATCGACCCTTTTGAAACGATGATCTCGCCTTTCTCAACCATTCCGCGTGTTGTAGACAATCCTTCAACTACCTCCCTTTCAAGCCTTGAGGTTAATTTATTATCGAAAGTTAAATTGGGTTGCAAACGGTTACTGATTATGTCCAGCAAAAAAGCCTCATCCAAATCTTTGTCCTTTTTTATTGCTTGTTCACAGTAACTTAAAGCTTTTTCGGTAGTGTATAAATCGGCGGTATTTTTATCGGTGGCAACATTTCTGTTTAATATTGTAATTGGGTAATTCTCCGTATTTTGCTGATATTTTGGATTGAGCTTCAAAATACCAGCGTCATAAATTTCTTTCAACAAACTATAACCTGTAGCGATATATTTAGCTTTCACGCGCTCGTTAAAACCAGCATTATGCCATTTTATTTCAAAATCGCTCTTGAAACCTTCAAGCTGACGTTCACTCATGGTACTATCCAACTGATATATAGGTGTTACGCTTGCTAATGCCGCTTTTTGATCACTTTCAATTTCCGGCTGCGTTTTAAGTATAGCGAAACTGTAAGGCGATATAAGGTCTTTCTGATTCCATACCCTTCCCTTATCAATTTCGTAACTAAATTTTGCCTGTTTTGGCAGCGTAAATACAATAAGACAGATACTGCCAAGCATCATTAAAAATTTGATATTGCGGGAATATTTACGCAGTAAGGCCTTCTGGCGCGAGGAGGAAAGTTTTGCCATCTAATTATTTATCCGTCCAAAATTAATATAAGTTTCCATTAAATGCAGATTTTCTTGTTTTTATCAAATAAAGTTTGATATCTTTATGATATCAATTTAAAATCATAAAAACCATGAATACCGAAAAAATAATCAATCCGCCTTCAGGCTATGCCGCCTTTATTTTATTTCTCGCTTTGTTGGGCGCAGCGATATTATCGCTTGTGGCAGAAGCAGTTGCAGTAGGAGTAATAATTAGCATAGTAAATTTTGTTTTGGTTTTGCCTGGTCTCGTTATTGTAAACCCTAACGAGTCAAAAGTGCTTACGTTATTTGGTAACTATGTAGGGACAGTGAAAAAAGACGGCTTTTTTTGGGTGAATCCTTTTACCATAAAAAAGAAGGTGTCGTTAAGGGCATTTAACTTAAATGGGCAGCAGCTTAAAGTGAATGATAGTGTAGGGAACCCAATTGAAATTGCAGCTGTTATTGTTTGGCAAATAAAAGACACCGCAAATGCTGTTTTCGCAGTCGAAAACTACCTGCAATATGTAAATATACAAAGTGAAGCGGCCGTAAGGCAGCTGGCTAATTCCTTTCCGTACGATAATATTGAGGATGAAACCGCAAGTATTACCCTCAGAGGTGGCGCTGAACAAGTAAGTCACCTATTGGAAAAGGAATTAAACGAACGATTGGACCGTGCGGGGATTGAAGTATTGGAAGCCCGTATATCACACCTGGCTTACGCACCGGAAATCGCCCATACTATGCTACAGCGGCAACAAGCATCAGCTATTATTTCTGCCCGCAGACTGATTGTTGAAGGCGCCGTCGGTATGGTTGAAATGGCTTTGGCTAGATTATCAGAAAAGAAAATAGTTGATCTTGACGAAGAACGCAAAGCGGCAATGGTAAGTAATCTTCTGGTTGTTTTATGCGGCGACCGTAGTGTAAACCCTGTTGTTAATACCGGTACTCTATATCATTAATTGCTATGTACGATATACTTAATTTAAAGATAACAAACGAATTATACTTGTTAAGACAGGGCTGGTTTAGTCCCAAATACGAATTAACAGATAAAGTTAATAACTACGGTAAAATAACTATCCGTCGGACCATGATGTATAAAACGGCTGCAATAACAGCTATAAATACGTGGATATTTCAGCGCAAATCGTTCTTTAGTCGTTCAATATTCATTAACGATGAAAACGGTATTGCAATTGGAACAGCAACCACAGAATGGTTTAATCGAAAAACCAAATTAACGCTTGAAAGTGGTTTCTGCGCAGAATTTTACCGGCCATCATTTTTTTCGCGTGAATATATATGGGAATCTGACGGTTATGGCAAAGTAATGCATATTAAGAGCAATCCCTTCAGGTTAACAAATACTATTTATATCGATCGAAGCAGTACCCCTGCTTCATTAATTCCTCTGTTAATTTTTTTAGGGTTCTATTTAGTTTTTTTGAAAAGACGAAGAAAGGCTATCGTGTTAGAGACCGTGCTTGCTTTTTCTCCCCAAAACTTTAGTGGAAGTCAAGTCGCTAATACCGGTACTTTATATCAATGATAAATAATATAACCGTGTACCGAATATTTAATGTAAAGACAATTTTGAAAAGACGAAGACGGACGGTACATTACTAGTTATGGCTGAAAAGAAAGCATTTATATTACGCATTAATCCTGAAATTTTGAAGGATATCGAAACCTGGGCCGAAGATGAATTCAGAAGCACCAATGGTCAGATCGAATACCTGCTGCAGCAAGCTTTGAAAGAACATAAAAAAGGACGAAAAAAAAATGCGAAGGAAAACTAATGTTCCAATCTTTCTGTCTATATCAAATCCAAAAGTCCCTCGTTCATGAAGTTAAACATTAATACTATGCATGCATAGTAAATTCTTCGTACAAAAATTCTAAATTTGCCGTTCCAATTTCAACAAGAACATTATGAAGGAAGTAGTTATCGTTTCTGCAACCCGCACGCCTATCGGTAGTTTTGGAGGCAGTCTGGCTAGTTTGTCTGCAACCCAATTAGGCAGCATATCAATAAAATCTGCTATTGAAAAAGCTGGACTAAAGCCCGAACATATCCAGGAAGTTTATATGGGTAATGTTTTATCCGCAAACCTGGGTCAGGCGCCGGCAACCCAGGCGGCAATATATGCGGGCTTACCGTCGCTGCCTGCCACAACCGTTAACAAAGTTTGCGCATCGGGAATGAAAGCTATTATGCTGGCGGCGCAAAGTATAGCTCTGGGACAAAATGAAATTGTTGTTGCCGGCGGTATGGAAAACATGAGCAATGTGCCCTATTATCTTGATAAAGCACGAACAGGCTACAGGCTGGGCAACGGACAAATCACTGATGGGCTGATTAAAGATGGTCTTTGGGATGTATATAATGATTATCATATGGGCTCAGCGGCAGAATTATGTGCGGTGGAATGTAATATAAGCCGGGAAGAACAGGATGCTTTTGCCATTGAATCGTACAAAAGAGCACAAAAGGCACAAAGCGAAGGGAAATTTAATCAAGAGATTATCCCCGTTGAGTTAAAAGACAAAAAGGGCAACATTACCCTATTTGCAGACGATGAAGAACCAAATACGGTTAATTTTGATAAGATCCCTTCTTTAAAACCAGTATTTAAAAATGGCGGCACCGTAACTGCTGCTAATGCTTCGACACTGAATGACGGAGCGGCTGCCCTTGTATTGATGAGCAAAGAAAAAGCAGCTGAAATGGGCATCAAACCGTTAGCAAAAATAGTTTCGTACGCTGATGCACAACAAGCGCCGGAGTGGTTTACAACCTCCCCTTCAAAGGCCATTCCTTTAGCTTTGCACCGCGCGGGTTTGTCATCCCAGCAAATAGACTTTTTTGAAATAAACGAAGCATTTTCCGTAGTTGCTATTGCTAACAACCAACTTCTAAAGCTTGATCCTGCAAAAGTAAACGTTAACGGGGGTGCGGTGGCAATCGGGCATCCGCTTGGAGCATCGGGCGCCAGAATAATTGTAACTCTGCTTAACGTGCTTCAGCAAAACAATGGTAAATATGGTGCAGCAGGAATTTGTAACGGCGGTGGTGGGGCAAGCGCAATGGTTATCGAAAATTTGCGTTAACCAAATAGTATGCGTGAATTTTATTAACTTAGCATCATGGTCATAGAAAGCAAAGACGATGAAATTATTATTAGAATCTCTCCCAGCGTTAATTTAGAGGATATTCAAAAATCGTTGGATTTTATAAGATATAAGGAAATCTTATCCAAAAGTAAGGGTACGCAATCAGACGTGGAGTATTTAGCCAAAAAGATAAATACTGATTGGTGGAGTAAAAATAAAGACAAATACATCTCCGCTAAGTGAGAGTGGTGGTTGATACCAATATTGTCATTAGTGCGATTATTAATGATA
>DASXMZ010000409.1:0-5295 GCA_036495385.1 Mucilaginibacter sp.
AGCCAGCTGATCATAGGTCAAAAACTCATCAGGACTTTCCCAGCTCCTTGCCCACGAGCCCAGGTGCATTTCGTAAACAGAATATGTGCGATTTAAGCCGTTATGACCGTAACGGTTGGCCATCCAATCTCCATCTTTCCATTCGTAATAAGTATCAGCTACTATTGATGCGGTATGCGGGGCAACTTCCCATCGCAAGGCAAAAGGATCGCTCTTCTCGAGATCTTCACCTGTTGATGACTTTATATAATATTTATAAGTTTCGCCGTCGCCGGTATTTGGTATAAAGCCCTCCCAAATCCCCGATCCATCCCAGCGCACATATAGCGGGTGCGAACCGTGGTTCCATCCGTTAAAATTTGCTATAACCGAGACATATTGTGCATTTGGCGCCCAAACCGCGAAATAGGTACCGATAACGCCATCAAACTCAATTACATGCGAACCAAATTTTTCATAAAGCTTATAGTGCTTGCCCGATTTGAAAAGGGCAATATCAAAATCGGTAAAACGGCTATAAGACTCAACAGCTTTCAGATCAATAGTTACGGTTTTCTTTTCAGTCTTTTTTGGCTGGTCCACCTTTGGTGTTGCGCGTTTTTCTTCTTGTTCAACCGGCTTGGCTTTTGACTTTACCGTTTTTTTCGCAGGCGCAGATTTTACTTCAGGTGATCCGTTCTCAGGTTTATTGATTTTTTTTGCCATAGTACGCATACAGCCTTTAACGGCTTTTAGGTTATGTAGTTTGCAGTGGTGCTATCAGATTTATAACAAATCAAATATACCAATATTGTTTTGGTATAAGTAAGATTTAAGAATAGAAATCAGGGAAATCGTTTTTAAAACACAAAGTCACGCTGAGTTTGTTTCAGCACCCCACGAGACAAGCGGCTTGCCTGGTGTACGCCTTGTATACTCACTTACATGGCGTATACTTTGCATATGGGGTGCCGAAACAAGGCCCGCATGACATTCTTTTTAATTTTAAAACATTCCTGGCTTGATACAAAAGCCGCTGTAAATTTTAAGAGCGATTTCCCTGAGTTACAACCTTTAAACTATTTTTCTGTTTATACTAAGGCTTGTAATAACCTACTTTATTATCTCAATCTGCTTAAAATTTTTGCTAAAAATAAACTCAAGGCATTTATTGTCATCTATACAGAAATAGGCAACTTCCTTGCCGTCGGCAATGATTTTTGAGGGTTCAAATGGCAGACCGATAACATTGAAATGATAACTTTCGTACCGTGGCGTATAAAGGCCCTCCATGGATTGATGAATAATTAATTTGTTAGATTTTCCGCTAACCACAAACTTCTTCTCCAGGTAAATATCCTGCTCGTAGGCAAATGTTTCGCCGTAGTCTTCAAAAAGAAAAGAGTTTACTTCATAATCCGAGAAATAGATGTTCAGCTTCACTTCTTCTATCTCCTTTTCACCTACATATTGCATCACAGGATATTCAGGAATTACCGAACCAGCCTTAACAAAAACAGGTATTGTCTCTATGGGTGTCGGAACGGTAACTTCCTTTCCGCCATCAATCATTTTATAGTTCCAGTAATTATACCATTTTCCTTTTGGCAGATATACTTTCCTGCTTACCTGTCCGGGTCCCAATACGGGGCATATTAAAATTTTATCGCCGTAGGTAAACTCGTCCTGCCGGAAGTGGTTTGAGAGTTCTTCCTGCTCCTGCATTACTATGGGCCTGAGTATAGGAAATCCGTAACGGTGGTGCTCCCAAAATACAGAATATAAGTACGGCAACAACCGGTATCGCAATTCAATAAATTTCCGGTTAATTGATGTAAATGGCTCGCCAAAGCTCCATGGCTCCCGCTCTTTTGTATCGCCGGCTGAATGTGCCCTCATAAACGGCGAAAAAGTTCCCATTTGAATCCAGCGCGTAAATAATTCGCCGTCAGGTTCGCCACTGAAACCGCCTATATCCGTACCACAAAAAGAAATTCCCGAAACTGATAAACGCTGGCATTGTATGTTACCAAGTGCTAAATGCTCCCACGAGGCCACATTATCACCCGTCCAAACAGACGAATAGCGCTGCACACCCGAATAGCCCGCCCTGGTGATGGTAAAAGGGCGTTTATTTTTCATCAATTTGCGCAAACCCTCATAAGTAGAACGCACCATTTGCATCCCATAAACATTATGGGCTTTACGGTGCGATCCGCGGTAACCATCATACTGATGCCTCACGTCGTCAGGGAATGTGCCGGCGCCAAATACCGCAGGCTCGTTCATATCATTCCATACACCTGCTACTCCTAACTGCACCAATTCATCGAACAAACCTCCCCACCATTCACGTACATCCGGATTCGTAAAATCAGGAAACTGGCAACGGCCGGGCCAAACATGCCCTTCCATGAAGTAATCGTCGCTGCGGCGACAAAAATGGCGTTTTTCCTTTCCCTCTTTAAATACAAAATAGTTATCGTCAACCCTTATACCAGGGTCAATAATTACAACCGTTTTAAAACCATCAGCCGCCAGTTCTTTGATCATTTTTTTAGGATCGGGAAAATACTTTCGGTTCCAGGTAAAACAACGGTAACCGTCCATATAATCAATGTCCAGGTAAATGCCGTCGCAAGGGATCTTATTCTCCCTGAAACCGTTGGCTATTTTTTTTACTTTCGCCTCCGGATAATAGCTCCAGCGGCATTGGTGGTAACCCAGCGCCCACAATGGTGGCATTGGGTGGGTGCCGGTTAAAATATGATAACTTTTAACCACGTCCATCATATGCGGGCCGTGAATATAATAATATTGCAATTCGCCGCCATCAGCCCAAAAGCTCGTTTTGGTAGCGTCTTCCGCAGCAAAATCAAAATGTGCCTTAAATGTATTGTCAAAGAAAATACCGTGGGCAATACCTTCATTTAAACTTATGTAAAACGGAATGCTGCGGTAAAGGGGGTCCTGGTTCCATGAAAATGAATAGGCATCAGTGTTCCAGTTTGTTAATCTTTTTCCGCGCAGGTTCAGTTCTGTTGGTTTATCGCCTAAACCAAAAAAACTCTCATTTTTATCACATGTTTTTGTGCAAAAAACGTAATAACCGCCAAACTTCACATTTTCTTCCCAATGCATTGGGACGGCGTCTGTGCTGGTGACGTGATTGTTATTATCTGAAAATGATATAAAGAAATCTTTTTTACGGACGTGGCAATTTACAACGTTCGTAGAAACCCTGTATTCATCTTCATTTTCTGTTAAAGCAAAAACAGAGGCTTTATGCGCCAGCTTTGGAACGGCATAAGAGAAATCATCTAAAAAAACGCCATGAGGAGCCAGGCGTACTCGTATAATCTCATCTGTAACAACAACTACTTCAACTTTGGCGTCCCCGTCAGAAAAGCAGAATTTATTGCCTGTCTGGTCTGCGCGATTTGGTACCCCGAGGTATTTTTTTATAATGGGCTTAATCCCCTCAGCGGGATTATTAAGGTGGTGAAACTCCTCTTCTTCCTGCTCTTCAATTATTTTACTGGTCAACAGCTCCGGATTCAATATATTATCTTCCATCAATTCTTAGTCTCTTTCTAATTATAATCTCTCTTTCAATTTATCAATGTGTATCTTGTACGCAATATAACAATATTCCGTTTATATAAAATCACGAAGAATGCCAAATAAAAATTTATTGTCTTAATTATTAGGCATTTAGTTTTAGATAAAAAATTAACTATTTACTTAAAACTACCACCATTAACCTTAACTTAACATTAAAAAGCTTTCCAAAGCTCAGAGAATGCAACGGCAAAACAAGGCTCATTAAAACAGGCGCCAAACTTAAATGAAAGATTTCAATTTTAAAACTCAGAATTCAACTTAGTTTAATTATTCATCCTCATTAACCAATAACGTTAATAGTGCCGCTATTATCATAAGGCAACCGCCAATTTCTACAGCAAGCAAACGATTATTATTTAACAGATGTGACATTATCCAGCCGAAAAATAAGGAGGCCAATATCTCCGGCAAAACAATAAAGAAATTAAAGATTCCCATATAAATGCCCACCTTATCTTCGGGAAGGCATCCGCCCAGCATGGCGTAAGGCATTGATAAAATACTTGCCCAGGCAATCCCTACCCCAGTCATCGATACAAAAAGCATTTCTGGTACATGGATAAATGCCACGGATATTAAACCTGCTGCCCCACATAATAAACATAGCATGTGTGTATACTTCCGGCTAAGTTTTGCTGCGACGAAGGGTAAAAAAAATGCAAAAATAAAAGTGACTCCATTATAATAGGACAAGGTTAAACCCGCAAATTCGATACCATGTGTATATAGTTTTTCTTTTTCACTTACCGCTCCAAATACATTCCTTGCAACTGCCGGCGAATAATAAAACCACATTAAAAATAATCCCGGCCAGGTAAAAAACTGTATTAAGGCCAGTTTTCGCATCCTTTTTGGCATGTTGACGATAGAATGAAATATCTCTCTTGCTCCTGCCCCAAAACCTTTTTTTGATTCCTTAGTTTTCAAACGCTCCGATAAGTTGGCAGGAGGATACTCTGTGCTCTTTACTACAGTATATACAACTGCCGAAATAAACGCAAATGCACCTATATAAAAAGAGTAGCGTACGGTTGCCGGAATAGCTCCGCCTGCCGGATTGTTAATTACGTGAAACCAATGCGCCATCATCCATGGAAGCGCAGAAGCGACGATAGAACCCAGGCCGATAAACAAACTTTGCATAGCAAAGCCCCTTGTACGCTGGTCATCCGGCAGTTTATCTGTAACGAATGCCCTGAACGGTTCCATACTTACATTTATAGAAGTATCCATTATCCATAACAACCCAGCCGCCATCCATAAACTTGATGAATTGGGCATAAAAATGAGGGCAATGGAACTGACGATGGCTCCAACTAAAAAATAAGGGCGACGGCGGCCTAAAGTGCGGTGCCAGGTGTGATCGCTCATATAGCCAACTATTGGCTGCACAATTAAACCCGTTAAAGGTGCGGCAAGGAATAACATGGGGATCTTATCCGGCTTGGCACCCAAATATTCGTAAATGGCGCCCATATTTGCCATTTGCAGAGCCCAGCCAAACTGGATACCTAAAAAACCAAAGGTCATGTTCCATATTTGCCAGAAATTTAACCTTGGCTTTTGGGCAATAGTTAATGTTGTCATAATTTATAAATTGGTCGTTGGTCAGTAGTCATTGGTCATTGTTTGAATAGCTAAAACTCAAGCAGCATACCGTCAGAAGCTGGTAAAGTAATATTTATCCCATCG
>DASXMZ010000410.1:0-3939 GCA_036495385.1 Mucilaginibacter sp.
CAGACGCCTTTTTTGTGTTGCTATTAAATGTTACAGCCCAAAAGCCGCTTTCACTTTATCTACATAATCCAGTTTTTCCCAGGTAAACAATTCAACTTCCTTTTTTACCACGGTACCTTCAGGGCTTACAAATGTTTTGGTTATGGTTTTACTTGGTTTACCGAAGTGTCCGTAAGCGGCTGTTTCGCTGTATATCGGGTTACGCAGCTTAAAACGGGTTTCAATAGCATACGGGGTCATGTTAAAAATTGCTTCAACCTTTTTAGCAATATCACCATCGTGTAAACCAACTTTGCCTGTTCCGTAAGTGTTTACATAAATACCCATTGGTTGGGCAACGCCGATAGCGTACGATACCTGTACTAACACTTCGTCACAAACTCCGGCAGCAACCAGGTTTTTAGCAATGTGGCGTGTTGCATAAGCTGCAGACCTGTCAACCTTTGATGGGTCTTTTCCTGAAAACGCGCCGCCACCATGCGCGCCTTTGCCGCCGTAAGTGTCAACAATAATTTTACGGCCGGTTAAGCCTGTATCGCCATGCGGGCCGCCGATAACAAATTTGCCGGTTGGGTTAATGTGGTATTTAATGCCGTCACCGAAGAAGTGCGCATATTTTGGATATTTTGCCTTTACACGCGGAATAAGAATGCTGATAATATCCTTGCTGATCTTTTCAAGCATGGTTTTTTCTTCATCAAAATCGTCGTGCTGGGTTGATATAACTATCGCATCAATACGCACTGGTTTGTTATCGTCGTCATATTCAAGCGTTACCTGCGATTTGGCGTCAGGGCGCAAATACTTAATCTCAGTGTTTTCGCGACGGATAGCAGCAAGTTCAATTAAAAGTGCGTGTGCAATGTCTAAGGCAAGAGGCATATAGTTATCTGTTTCGCTGGTGGCATAGCCAAACATCATCCCCTGGTCGCCCGCGCCCTGTTCTTCTTTTGCTTTGCGTTCAACGCCCTGGTTAATGTCAGGAGATTGTTCGTGAATAGCTGATAATACCGCGCATGAACTGCCGTCGAACATATATTCGCCTTTGGTATAGCCAATTTTGTTTATCACCTCGCGGGCAATTTTCTGTACGTCAAGGTAAGCTTTAGATTTTACCTCGCCGGCTAAAATAACAAGACCGGTGGTTACAAGCGTTTCGCATGCAACTTTTGAGTCGGGATCAAAAGCCAGAAACTGATCTATTAATGCGTCTGAAACCTGGTCGGCAACTTTATCCGGATGCCCTTCTGATACGGACTCTGATGTAAATAAATATGACATAAATTTTTAATTTGATAATTTAATTATTGCAGAGACGCTATATTTTGCATCACCACATGTATTGTTTTTTGTTGTAATAATACATGAAATAAGAAGATTCAATGGATTGTAGTAAAAAGAAGCAGGTTTTAGCACTTTTTTACGTGGTTGCAATCCGGTTCGTCCGATAGCAATCGGAATCAAACAATTAAATCAGTCCACATTCAGGCGGCTAAAATAAAACAATTTTCACAAAGCCGAAAATACATTTACTTTTGCCACCAGAAATTACATATAGTTGAAACGGAACGCGTTATTTATAATTAACCCAATATCGGGCGGCAAGAAAAAGGACGGGGTTCCGGAGCTGATAGAGAAATACCTGGATAAAAAAGCTTTACAACCCGTAATAGTTTTTAGTGACGGCGTGTCGCATGCGCAGCAAATTGCTATGGAGGCGGTAAATAAATTCGACATGATTGTTGCGGTAGGAGGTGATGGCACGATAAATGAAGTGGCGTCTGCTATTGTAAATAGTAATACAATATTGGGAATAATACCATATGGATGGGGCAATGGCCTTTCGCGCTTCCTTGGAATCTCCCTGAATGCCAAAAAGGCGATAAAAATGCTTAATTCCGGTCATGTTGAAGTCATTGACTCGGGAAAGGTAAATGGAAAACCATTTTTTAACATGGCAGGCATGGGCTTTGATGCGCATATAGCCGAAGTTTTTTCGCACTTAGAAAAACGTGGATTTGTTAATTATATCAAATCATCTATACGGGAGATAGCGAATTATCATTCTCAAACCTACCAGTTGAACATTGACGGAGCCGTTTATGAGCGCGAAGCTTTTATGTTGAGCTTTGCAAATTCTTCGCAATATGGCAATAACGCCCATATTGCGCCTCATGCCTCGGTGCAGGATGGCTTGTTGGATGTTTGTATAATAAAGAAATTCCCGCTGTGGCGATTTCCGGAAATGGGCTTAAGAATGATTACTAAAACATCCGAAGGCACCAGCTACGTAGAGATTATCCGCGGCAAAAAAATACATGTTAAACGCGACAATCCCGGCCCGGTACATCTTGACGGAGAACCGAAAATAAAGGGGACGGATATAGAAATTGATGTGGTGCCAGGCTCGTTAAAAGTTATAGTTGGGAGTAGCTATAAGAAAAATTAAAATTCAAATATTACTTTTTTTGCTTTTTACTTTTGATTTTTGACTTTTAAATTTAAAAAGGCATGTCAAAAAAGAATTTTACAGGCGTGGTTTACTCCACCGACCCGGATTTTCAATACCAGGAAAATTCCAGCGAGTCATTATCAACCCTGCCTCCTCAACAGCAAAATCTTAAAATTTACCTCGACAGAAAGGGAGGGGGCAAGTTGGTTACCAGAATAAACGGATTTATAGGCGCGGATGAAGACCTGGAGCTTATCGGAAAAAAGCTGAAATCAAAATGCGGTGTAGGCGGCTCGGTAAAAGATGGTGAAATATTGGTGCAGGGCGATTTTCGGGACAAAGTGTTAACGCTGCTGCAGGCCGACGGTTATAAAGCAAAAAAAGCGGGGGGATAAGTTTAGCTTTGCAATTAAACCGGCAAACTATTTTGATTTATGAAAATAATTTTGCAAGTTTAATCATTAAAATTCTTTTAATACCACCATCGAATTGCGGGGTCCCTGGATTGTAAACTTTAACCACATGTTATTACTTTAATACGGTTACATAATTTTTACATGTTATTGTTTGCTATTATTAAAAAAAATAGGTTTTATTGCAGAAAATTATTGCATTAATAACAATTTTTGTTTTTTACCACGTTATTATATCCACCAATTTAATAACTAAATAAAATTTGCATTAAAAAATCATAAAGAATTATATAAATAGTTTTTTTAATTCATTAAAATTCTATTTTTGTTATTCGCTAATATTTCGCATTTAAACAACTTATATAAACTAAAATTAAAACTAAAACTAAAAACTAAAAGTAATGGCAAACGCACCAACAAAACCAACTACTCCTGTAAAAAAAGAAAGCAGTGCTTCAGGCATGTTTGCAACTTTAACTATTCCGATTTGTATCGTGGTTGCAATTTTAATCTTCATTTTCGTACTGGGTGATACAAGTCATTATGAAGGAGGTGACGTTAAAAATGGCACGCCAAGTGATCTTTTTGGAACAGTGCACAGAGGGGGCATTATTGTGCCGCTTATTATGTCGTATTTGTTAATTGTAATTGTATTTTCTATCGAGCGTTTTGTGGTTATCGGCAAGGCATCAGGTACCGGAAGCGTTGACGCATTTGTTAGAAAAGTACAAAGTTTCCTTAACGCGGGCGACATAAACGGAGCCAGCGCCGAGTGCGACAAACAAAAAGGTTCTGTTGCCAACGTGATCAAATCCGGTTTGAAAAAATACCGCGAAATGGAAACAGAGGCAGGACTTGATGTGGATCAGAAAACTTTAGCTATCCAAAAAGACATTGAAGAAGCTACTGCTCTTGAGATGCCTATGCTTGAGCAAAACTTAACTGTAATTGCAACTTTGGTATCTATCGGTACATTAACAGGTCTGTTAGGGACAGTAATCGGTATGATCAAGGCCTTCTCCGAGTTGGCGCATGCAGGATCGCCTAACCCGACTGCTCTTTCAACAGCTATCT
>DASXMZ010000411.1:0-11918 GCA_036495385.1 Mucilaginibacter sp.
AACTTATGCGCTAACCAATATTTTTACTCCAATTTTATTGGATATTGGAGAACAAGGAAGCTTAAAAAATGTAATCTGGCAAAAATCGGGCTTACGGGAAGCTGTTTATATTTACCAGGGCCATTTAACAAATAAACATATGGGAGAGCGATTTTCAATCCCAAGTAAAGACCTCGACCTGCTTATAGTTTCCCATCACTAAGCCCCGTTAACATATGAAATACACATTTATTTTATGCCTTTTTGTTGCAGTTTACCTTAAAGCCGACGCCCAGCATTATAAATATATTAACGGCAACCAGGTTATAGGGTTAAAGCAATATACCAAACAAATTAATGATACCCCAAACCTAAAGCTTGCTGAAATAAAAAAATATATTCCGGGGATTGCTTTGGATATAAGGTACGCTACCACAAACAATTTTATGCACCGGAGTATGTATACCGAAGCCAGGGCGTTTGCACGTTTACCAGTTGTTGAAGCGTTAAGGGCTGTAGAAGCTGATTTAAAAACCCAGGGCCTGGGGCTAAAAATATACGATGCATACCGCCCATACTCCGTTACCGTGAAATTTTACGAAGTGGCCCACGACACTAACTTCGTCGCTGATCCGCGAAAAGGTTCACGACATAATCGTGGCTGTGCCATTGATCTGACGGTTATTGATTTAAAAACAGGCAAAGAACTTGATATGCCAACCGGCTTTGATAGTTTTAGTGTTAAAGCTGCGGCAAACTATGCAGATCTTTCCAAAGATAAACTTGCGAACCGTGAGTTATTAAAAAGCGTTATGGAGGCCCATGGCTTTAAGGTCTATCGCTCGGAATGGTGGCACTATGATTTTAATGGCTGGCAAAATTTCCCTCTTCTCGACATACCATTTTCAGAAATAAGCAAATAATATAAGCAATCCTTCAAACATTATTGGCTGGTAAATCCTTTTATTATAAGGGATTAAAAATTGCGTTGAAACAATTTTTAAAATTCCAGTCTATAGTTAATTTGATATGAGGGTTTTTAGCAAGAAATATTTTAAACAAATGTGGTGTGTAATATGCAAGACATTTGTCAATTTCAATGATGATAATGGTTTAAAATTTAGCGCATCATTGGCTTATTCTACCGTTTTTTCAATTGCGCCGCTACTGATACTAATTATTTCACTTGCAGATATATTTTTTGGTGAAGATGCTGCTGAAAAGAAATTATATCCTCAAATAGCGCATTACGTAGGCTCGGATGCGGCTCTCCAGATACAGGATATTTTAAAAAATATTCACCTTTCGGGCAAATCGGGCATCGCGGTAGTAATTGGCGTAATTGCCCTCTTCCTGGGTGCGAGCGGTATTTTTATTGAGATACAGGATACATTAAACAGAATATGGCGCGTAAAAGCTAAGCCAAAAAGGGGTTGGCTTAAGATGGTCGAGAACCGGTTTTTATCATTTTCACTTATTATAGGCTTTGGTTTTTTATTATTAGCCTCTTTAATTATCAGCCTGCTTATTTCGGCATTAGGCGATTGGATTGATCAATTCATACCCGCTGTTACAAATTTGTTTTTGAAAGGAATAAACCTGGGGATAACTTTTATCATTATCTCGTCTTTGTTCGCCATCATTTTTAAGTTTTTACCCGATGTAAAAATAAAATGGAGGGATGTACGAAGCGGCGCATTTTTTACCGCTGTGCTTTTTATGGCCGGGCAATATGCAATTACCTTATATATTCAATATCAGGCTAAAAGCTCCGTTTATGGAGCGGCCGGCTCAATAATGATTATACTAGTTTGGATTTATTATACTGCTGCGATTTTGTACATCGGCGCCGAATATACACAGGTATACGCCGAGGCCATTGGAAGCCGAATTGAACCTGCCGACTACGCAGTGCTTGTTAAGCAAACTGAGGTTGAAAAAGTAGTATCAGTTTTGCCTCCTCAAAATCCCGAGATTAAAGGACATTTAAAAGACAGCAAGGAATGAAGAATAGCGAGCCGTGGGTAATAAAATAATTAAGTCTCTATTTAACCAAATACGATCGCCATACAACAACAATTTACACAAACGTTATATTACTAATTACTATTTGTTGCAACCGGCCACTTTTTTATGTATTAATACGTATATTTAATAACCAAAAATAAGCGTTTGTTAACAAAGCCAACTCATAAAACAACCTGTTTACGCGTTTTGGCGCTTTTAATTTTATTATGCTGCTGCAGTTTAATAGTTAATGCACAATATTTTGATTTAGAAGGCGGCCGGAAGCGCGTTAACATCCCATTTCGCATTGTTAGGGATATGGTTGTAATACATTTGACCATAAATCACAAAGGCCCCTATAATTTTATTTTAGATACCGGAGTGGGCCTTATGCTTATAACCGATCCACTATTGGTCGACTCTATCAATATTGCAAACAGACGAACTTTGAGAATTGGTAGTTTGGGTGAAGGTGAAGATTTTGAAGCCTATGCTACGTCAGCGTTAAACATCGGCATCCCCGGATTGGTTAGCTATGATGTTTCAGCTGCTATATTGAAAAAAGATCATTTTGGTCTTTCAAATTATGCCGGAATTCCCATCCATGGTTTACTGGGATATGAATTTTTCAACAACCTCGCCGTCAAAATTGACTTTTCAGATAGCACAATCACAGTTTCACAACCAAAAGATATCCGGATTTTCAGGCGAGGTACTAAAATACCTATTTCGATCGAAAATCGAAAGCCGTTTTTGCAAGCAAAGGTTACTTTTCCAAATGGAACTAAAACCAACGATAAATTAGTGATTGATCTTGGCGCAGGTCATCCGTTATCGTTGGAAAATATTATAGAAAAGCACGGCCTCCCCGAAAAATTTATTGCGGCAAATCTTGGAGTTGGGTTAACGGGACCGATTTATGGATTTTTAAGCAGGGTAAAAGAAGTTGATTTTGGAAAGTATAAACTAAAAAATGTAATTACTTCGTTTCCTGAAACCAGCCAGAATAGGCCGTTGTTAAGCCGCGATGGCAACCTTGGCATGGGCATCCTTAAAAGATTTACATTAATATTTGATTATCCCGACAGTGCGCTTTACGTAAAACCAGTGTCTAATGTTGATGAGCCCTTTGAACATGATATGAGCGGCTTAGAATATTACTCCGCAGGCGACAACTATGACCATGTGATAATAAGCAGGGTTGAGCCCGGGTCGGCGGCTGATGAAATAGGGCTCGAAAGAGATGATGAAATACTGTCGATAAATTTTAAACCGGTCAAGAATATGACCCTTGAAGATATAGACAGGATATTTAAATCCCAAAACGACCGAAGCCTGCTGCTTGAAATTTATCATGATAAAACAACCGACCGTGTAATCCTTACACTGAAACGCCGAATCTGATTGCCCTTTTTATTGCGATATCGATAAATAAAACAATGAACCTATTTGAATTAACAAAAAATAGCCGGCTGTAATGCAGATAAATAATTTTAGCTTATGTTTGCTGCAAATTGATTCCGATGGCAATCGGAGCGATCTGACACATAAAAGCAGGTTCCGTTTTCAATGCTGAGCATCAACGAGATTAAAAAACCAATTGCGGCTGATATTGATGTTTTTGAAGGAAAGTTTAAGGCTTCCATGCAGAGCTCAGTACCGTTGCTGGACCGTATTACACATTACATCGTTAAGCGTAAAGGCAAACAGGTAAGACCCATGTTTGTTTTTTTTTCGGCCAGCATATGTGGAGGTATCAATGAGTCCACACATCGCGGTGCTGCCCTGGTGGAGTTATTGCATACGGCCACGCTGATACATGATGACGTTGTCGACAATTCATATCAGCGCCGGAGCTTTTTTTCAATTAACGCTTTATGGAAAAATAAAATTGCGGTTTTGGTAGGCGATTTCCTGCTATCAAAGGGACTATTACTTTCCATCAAAAATGACGACTTCCGGTTTCTTAAGATTGTATCAGAAGCCATGCGGCAAATGATAGAAGGTGAACTCCTGCAAGTTGAAAAAGTACGCAGGATGGATATTGATGAAGTTGTTTATTACGATGTGATCAGACAAAAAACGGCTTCGTTGATTGCATCATGTTGTGAGTGCGGTGCCGCTTCGGCCGGGGCCGACGATGAAACGATAGAGAAAATGCGGTTGTTTGGCGAAAAAATAGGCATAGCATTCCAGATAAAAGATGATATGTTTGATTTTGGCACGGATGATGTCGGTAAGCCGTTGGGTATTGATATTAAAGAGAAGAAGGTTACCCTTCCACTTATTTATTCACTCAATAACAGCAACGCGAGTGTTAAAAAGGAAATGATCAATCTGGTAAAAAATCATAACGACGATCCTCAAAAAATAGCACGAATTATCAAATTCGTGAAGGAAACCGGTGGGCTTGAATATGCAGAGCAACAAATGAAAAAATACCAGGATGATGCATTTGCAATACTCAACACCTTCCCTGAAGGTGAATCACGCAAGGGACTGGAACAACTGGTACGGTTTACTACCGAACGTAATAAATAATGCACAGCGAGTTAATTTTCATTTCGGGTTTTATTGTATTTATCCTGCTAATGCTGGCCATTGACCTGGGGTTGTTCGCAACATCCGACAAACCGGTAAGCATGAAACGCGCAGCGTTAATGAGTGTTGTGTGGATAACGCTTGCACTCAGTTTTTATACCCTTATTTTTAAATACGGACACCTGTTGCATCATGTTGATAGTTTTGCTGCGCTGAAGCAAATCAATATCGATAACTTTCATCAACTCAAATTAAACCCGAAAGATTTTCCCGGAAGCCTCGCTATGTACCGTAAAAATCTGGCGCTCGAGTTTATAACCGGTTATGTTGTTGAATATGCTTTATCGGTTGATAATATATTTGTGATGGTGCTTATTTTCGGCGCCTTTGCGGTTGACGAAAAGCATTATCACAAGGTGCTGTTTTGGGGAATAATCGGGGCTATCATAATGCGTTTCACGTTTATCTTCGTGGGGGCCACACTAATCGCGCAGTTTCACTGGATATTATATCTGTTCGGCGCTTTCCTCGTTTACACAGGCATTATGATGTTTGTTAACAGGAACCAGGAAGATGAAATTGATCCCGAGAATCATAAAATAGTAAAGTTCGCTTCAAAATATTTTGCCGTTCATCCAAAATTTGAAGGGGATAAGTTTTTCGTCAGGATAAATCATAAAAAGCTTATAACCCCATTATTTTTAGTCCTGCTTATAATTGAAGTCACCGACCTTGTTTTTGCCGTCGACTCTATACCGGCGATTTTTTCAATCACAAAAGATCCTTACATCGTATTCTTTTCAAACATATTTGCCATATTGGGATTACGCTCAATGTTCTTTTTGCTTATCAATATCATTCATAAATTCCACTACCTTAAAGTCGGTCTTTCAGTATTATTAACTTTTATTGGTTTGAAGATGCTGGCCGGAGAATATGCCACAGAGGTAGGCCTTACCACAGGGAATTCATTATTGATTATACTGGCTATTTTGGTTATAAGTATTGTGGCTTCCCTTATTTTTCCGGAAAAGAAAGCTGAGGTCATTGATTAGTGATACGAGGTTGGAGGATAGAGATTAGAGATTGAATGGTTTAACTAATCTCTAAATTAGATATCCATCACTTCCTTTTTCTTTTTACTCTTCATTCTTTTAGGTAAAAACTCTAAGATTTCGTTTTTAAGCGCCTCTATCATTCTGCGCTTCAGAAAATTACGCTGTATTACAATACTAACTTCACGTGCGGGCTCAGGCGATTTAAAATATCTTACTTTGTCCATGTTTTTATCACTAAGGTCTGCCAATGCCAGCTCGGGCAAAATGGTAGCTCCGTTGTTTTGATCAACCATGCGTTTCAGTGTTTCAACACTGCCGGTATTATATTCAAAATGTTTAAATCCCTGGGTTGATTTCCGCCGCTGACAAATATTTAAAACCTGCTCCCGCATACAATGCCCCTCGTTTAGTATCCATATTTCTTCTATATCAATATCCTCCGGGCTAATATTTTTCTTTTTGGAGAGTTTGCTGTTTTTCGATACATAGGCTACAAAGTTTTCGTAAAAAACCGGAATCTCTGTCAAATTACTTTCGTTCAGGGGTGTCGATAGTATCCCGCAATCGATAATTCCCAATTTTAGCTGATGTATAATCTGTTCGGTAGTTTGCTCCCATACAACAAGCTTTACCTGTGGGTATTTCTCAATAAAGCTCTGCAATATTTTGGGTAAAATATATGGCGCAACGGTAGGAATGATGCCTACCTTTAGTTCGCCTGAAAGCTCCCTCTTACGATCGTCTATAATTTCCTTAATTTTTTCACTTTCACCCAATAACACCCTGGCCTGTGAAATAATTTCAACACCTATTTCGGTAGGTACCACCGGCTGTTTACTTCGATCAAAAAGTTTAACACCCAGGGTGTCCTCCAGTTTCTGTACCTGCATGCTTAATGTTGGTTGCGTAACAAAGCATTTTTCGGCTGCCAATACAAAACTCCTGTAAGTATCAACGGCGACGATATATTCCAATTGGGTTATGGTCATATCTGTAAGTATTAGAGTTTAGAGCTGAAAGCTGAAAGTCTAAAGCAAAAACTGCTATCACAAAAAGCTTTCCGCTTTGAACTTTCGGCTTCACTCTCCCTGTAATATATAGATTTCCTCTATTCAAATATAGTAATTATTGATTTTTTCTATTGAATTTTTATGATGAAGTTTGATATATAAACCAGGCTACTATGGGAACAAATAAAAAGAAGCTGACTACGGCATCGGGTATACCGTATGCAGAAAATGAAAACTCCATGACCGTTGGGCCACGCGGCCCTATACTTTTGCAGGATTTTATTTTACACGAAAAAATGGCTCATTTTAATCGTGAGCGTATACCAGAGCGGGTAGTCCATGCTAAAGGATCGGGCGCTTATGGAACTTTTACTGTTACGCATGATATTACAAAATATACACGCGCAAAACTTTTTAATGCAATCGGCAAGGAAACTAAAACCTTTTTACGCTTTTCAACCGTCGGCGGTGAAAAGGGCTCGGCAGATACAGAACGGGACCCGCGGGGGTTCGCATTGAAATTTTATACGGAAGAAGGCAACTGGGACCTGGTAGGAAATAACACCCCCGTTTTTTTTGTAAAGGACCCGAAAAAATTCGGTGATTTTATTCATACCCAAAAACGTGATCCTTACACAAATTGCAAAAGTGCTACCATGATGTGGGATTTCTGGTCGTTAAACCCCGAAAGTTTGCACCAGGTAACTATCCTGATGTCTGATTGGGGAACACCTTATGGTTACCGGCACATGGACGGTTTTGGCAGCCATACCTTTTCTATGATCAATGCCAACAATGAACGGCACTGGGTAAAATTCCATTTTAAAACCCAACAAGGAATTAAAAACTTTACCGACGAAGAAGCTTTAGAAATGCGCGGTAAAGCGCCTGATTTTGCTCAGCACGATCTATTAACCCATATAGACAATGGCGATTTCCCGAGATGGAAATTAAAAATCCAGGTGATGACTGAAGAGCTGGCGAAAACCTACAAATGGAACCCATTCGATCTGACTAAAGTGTGGCCCCATGGCGATTTCCCATTGATTGATGTTGGCGTATTAGAACTAAATCAAAACCCGGACAACTATTTTGCTCATGTGGAGCAATCTGCATTCGCTCCCGCGCATGTGGTTGATGGAATTGGATATTCTCCGGATAAAATGTTGCAGGGCAGGTTGCTTTCCTACCCCGACGCACACCGCCACCGCCTGGGTGGTAATTATGAGCAGATACCTGTAAACAGGTGTCCTTTTGCGGTAAACAACTATGAGCGTGATGGATTTATGCGTGTTGATGGCAACGGCGGTTCAGCGCCAAATTATTTCCCTAACAGTTTTGACGATATCGTGGCCGATGAAAATTATAAAGAACCATCATGGGACCTCGGTACTGGATTGGCAGATTGGTACAACCGCAATGCACCCGGCGAAAACGATCATTATACGCAACCCGGCGATCTGTACCGACTAATGACCGCTGAAGCTAAACAGAACCTGATCAATAACATCGTTAATTCAATGGGCGGGATAACCGGCCCTAAAAAGGAGCTGATAACTAACAGGCAGCTTTGTCACTGGTTCAGGGCAGATATTGGTCTTGGAATGGCAATTGCAAAGGGGCTCCAACTGGACATGGATGAAGCCATGAAATCAATGGCGGCACACGCGTAAGTAGTTTGCAGTTAGCAGTTTTCAGTTAAATATAGCTTGCTACAGTCTTTTTTGACTGCCTACTACAAACTGCCCACTGCAAACTCCCCTACTCTACCGTTACCGATTTTGCCAAATTACGCGGCTGGTCGACGTTGCATCCGCGCATTACTGCGATATGATATGCTAATAATTGTAAAGGAATAGTTGCCAGCAATGGAACAAATGCCTGGTCGGTTTGTGGAATTTCTATCACGTAATCGGCCATTCCTTTTACTTCGGTATCCCCTTCGGTTACTATGGCTATCACGTGTCCCTTTCTGGCTTTTACCTCCTGTATGTTACTGACTACCTTTTCGTATGATGAATCTTTGGTAGCAATAAATATAACCGGCATTTCATCGTCTATTAAGGCTATTGGACCGTGTTTCATTTCGGCTGCAGGATAACCTTCAGCGTGTATATATGAAATTTCCTTAAGTTTCAATGCGCCTTCCAGGGCTACCGGGAAAGAACTGCCCCTGCCTAAAAATAAACAATTAGAGGAGTTTTTAAACCGCTCCGCTATTTCTTTAACGCGCTCATTCGTTTTTAATGCCTTTTCAACCAATTCCGGTATTTCATTTAACTCGGTCAGGTATTCAATTAATTTGCTTTGGGTAATGGTACCCCTTTGCTGGGCAATATAAAAAGCCATTAGTGTTAACACGCTAACCTGTGCGGTGAATGCTTTTGTAGACGCCACTCCAATTTCGGGCCCGGCATGGGTATAAACACCCGCATGGGTTATACGCGGAATTGAAGCACCAACAACATTACAGATGCCAAAAATAGTTGCTCCTTTTTCCTTTGCCAGTTCAATAGCAGCCATAGTATCTGCAGTCTCACCTGATTGCGAAATGGCGATTACGAGGTCTTTCTCGGTTATTATCGGGTTACGATATCTGAATTCAGATGCATATTCAACCTCTACCGGTACGCGGGCGTATTCTTCTATCAGGTATTCGCCAACCAACCCAGCGTGCCACGAAGTACCGCAGGCAACAATAACGATACGGTCAATGTTTTTAAGTTTTTCGGTGTATTCTTTAATACCACCTAACTGAACCTTGCCCTGCTGGGGGTATATACGCCCCCTCATGCAATCACGTATTGATCGCGGCTGCTCATAAATTTCTTTGAGCATGAAATGATCGTACCCTCCTTTTTCAAGCATTTCGAGTTTTAGGTCAAGCTCGTGTATGTAAGGAGTTTGTACAGTATTGTCTATATTTTTTATGAGCAGATCTTCGCGACTTAAGTACGCTATCTCATTATCGTTTAAATAAATTACATTTTTTGTATATTCAACGATGGGTGTAGCATCCGAAGCTATAAAGTATTCTCCTTTTCCAACACCAATAACCATCGGGCTTCCTTTGCGCGCAGCAATGAGCAGATCGGGCTCATCGGCACTCATGATTACAATAGCATAGGCACCTATAACCTTATTTAAAGCTACTCTCACGGCTTCACGAAGATCCAAACCTGTTTCATCCTGTATATCTTCAACCAGGTGAATCAGAACCTCTGTATCGGTATCGCTTTTAAAAACATGCCCTTTGTTTAAAAGGGTTTCTTTAATAACACCGTAATTTTCAATTATACCGTTGTGAATTATCGTAAGTTTTCTATTGCCTGACGAGTGTGGATGGGAATTACGATCGCTCGGGGCGCCGTGAGTAGCCCATCGGGTATGGCCCATGCCAATATTACCGTCTAATTCAACATCCTTTACAAAGGCTTCGAGGTCGCTTACCTTTCCGGCTTTTTTATAAACCTTTAGTTCTTTGTCAAATAATGCAATACCGGCGCTGTCATATCCGCGGTATTCTAAACGGTGCAATCCCTTGATAATTATCGGGTAAGCATCCCTGTAACCTATATAACCAACAATTCCGCACATAAAATATCATTAAATGTAATTGAAACAAAAATAACAATTATAATTAGAGAATAGAGGTTAATGATTAGAGATTGGTGATAAGTCCATTGACCTTCATATCAATTGAAGATTAGAGAATAGTGGATCGAGCTATCGTTCCGCCGGATCTCCAATCTCTAACCTCCAATCACCAGTCACTTATTTTCTGGCTATTTTAGTATAAATGATGTTCAATTTAATACTATATGGCAAACTTTTATTTGCGCCGCCGCCGGCTACCGTCCGCGACGCAACTTGTGCCGTAGGGAGATAAGCTACAGTAGTAGCAGTGGACGCAGTTAAATCAACAGGCCCGATATAGGTACCGTAATCTAGCGTGTTACCGAGTAAAAGGTCCTGCAGGAAAGCAGTAACTATGAAATGATAGCTTTGAGAAGTGGAATTATAAAATCCGCCAAAAACTACTACTCCGCCCGAACGCGGATCGGTTGTTGTAGCATCCTGTAAAGGACCTCGCTGTCGGGCAATATCAAGGCGATACATTGAAATTCTGGGAACTGGCGGATATGGGATGCCAGAACCCGGGACAGCCGTAACTACGAGCTCGGCGCGGTTTAATACAATATCGCTATCCTTTTTCATCAGGTTGGCTCTCAGGTTTGCTAACAGGTGAGGAAATTTGATTTTCGCACGCAAACCGGCCAGGCCCTGCAAATACATCATGCTTTTAGGCAGAGTATCAGCGAGTTCAGTTTTAATTGTTGTACTATAAGCATGTGTTATCGCCGCCGCCATATTTGTTATGGGGAGCGAAACAACACCTGTGTCAATAGTGCCTCCATTATTGGCCTTATAGTAAATGGTTAATGAATCGGCAGGATTCATCATAAAAGTTCCACCGGCGCCTGTGGTTTTATTTTGATCGAGCGTAATGTACAAGCCTTTTACCAAATTAGTAAAAATGGCATTCGAAGCAAGTGTGATACTGCTGGCGCTAAAAAGTATAGAGTTTATAAATGCCGGGTCGATTGGTATCCGTATTTGCGGCGGCACTTTGATAAGCGTATCCGGCCCTCCTTTTACTATATTATAAATTTTTATTGAATCGTGAGTTCGTGCATTGAATGTAAGGGAGCCAAGCAAATTATTGGAATTATAACTCCATTTTTTGGTGTTATAATAGGCTGTCGTGGTGTTAAATTGCTCTTTCAACTGGAAAACGTTAACTTTATATACCGATTCAATCGAGTCCCCGTAAAAACCGTCGGCATATTGCATCACCAACCGCGCCGAATCAATCGTAATAGTTCCGTTTGGAGGAGCATAACTCGCAGACCCGGGTAAATTCAGATCAGTGGCCAGATCTGATACCGATACACCAAAAGTTGGATCAGTAAAATAAGCTAAGGGATTTTTTGGCAACGATCCTGAAGTCACCACTGTGTCTTCGAGAGCGGTATTAACAAAAATGGTGGATGTATCTACGAAGGCGGCGCCTATAACGCCTGATGACCCTGGAGCGTTTACATTCAGACCAAGGGAATCCTGGTTTTTACAACTATTCAAAATAAAAAGACTTATTAACAAGGTCAATAAGTCTAAACGGAAAAATTTCATATATGATCTCAAAGCTTATACAACATGTGCCAATTCCTCATTGACAATTTCCTCGTAAAAATTGTAATAATTTTCGAAATCAGAAGTCGAATCAAATTCTAAAACCGATTTATTGCTGTTTTTAACATTA
>DASXMZ010000412.1:0-2540 GCA_036495385.1 Mucilaginibacter sp.
TAGGGATGATTTTCCCGCGCCATTAGGGCCGAGCAATCCAAACATTCCGTTAGTTAAAGTAAGCGAAACGTCCTTTAAGGCATGCACACCGTTGGCATACGTCTTGGACAGGGAGTTAATGGTTAATTTCATTTTTGGTTAGATTTAATTATCATTTCTTTGTTTATGGCAGCACCTGTCATTATCAGTTTAGCGCTGTCGGCCAGGTGGTAGTTAAGGCTCTGAATAGCAGCATCGTTTAGTAACAATTTGCTTTTATTATGTATATCGAAGTTTGTTTTTTGAAACCGGTTAGTTTTCTGTACGATAATTTCCGAGCCGCTCCCTGGGCTTTTTCCAACCAATGCATTCACGGAGCCAATAGAGTTATTGTTGAACACAATGGTGCTTCCAAAATCCTGCGTAATGTTTAAACTATCCTGGTGAAAACCATCTATCAGTACCTGCCTCATGTGCCAGTCTTCCCTGGCTACTGTATCTGTAACCCTCCTGGTACCTATTTGATAAATAGCACTTGTATTAACTTCATTCAGGTTGGGGCATGATATCAACAGCACATAGGGATTGGGATTGCCAAAAAAACTGCTCGCAAAGTTGACATCAATCTGCAAACGCTTACCTTGCTGCTTAATTTTTATGTAATCGCGGGCCACCCTATCAATCTTTACACTGAATGGCCCCTGAATAAACTTCACATTTGCCACCGTTGATGAAATCACGTCGACGGTGTCAAAATCTTTAAATTTTAAACTTTCAAAATCGCCATAAGGGTCTTTATAACTGCCCGTTAAATAAGCAGTTTTAAGTAAATAGTCATATCCGAAAAGAGACAACAGGATCAGCAAGAAGATGGCTGTTATTAGTTTATTACTTGTTCTCATGTTCTTTATCGGTTTTTGGTTCGAAATTTTCTTTTTTAAATTGTTCGTAGCGCTGCTGTAAATCGTCCAAACCTATGTCCAGTAAATAAATGTTTCTGAAAAGTTCAGGAAGATCCTGCTGTATAAAACGCTCCTTTCTAAATGCTCTTACCTTTTCAACCCCATCCGGTGCTACGAACAGCCCCAACCCTCTCCTATTAATAATTACTTCCTGGTTTTGCAAAAACTCATAGGATCGCATCACCGTATTCGGATTAACCTCCAGCTCAACAGCCAGGTCCCGTACTGAAGGTATTTTTTGTTCGGCCGGCCATTTTCCAAGCAGGATATTATCGCTCACAAAAGCAGCTATCTGCAGGTATATCGCTTCATTATCTCTGAATTCCATTTGCTGATAATTAAATTAAACCTGCTTCTCTTTTAAACGATAATAAGCTGCAATCCAAAAAAGGAGGGCTAAGACAAGCATAAACCATAAAAGCGGGTCGGCCTGCCACGCAGGTATTTTTACGATTACTTCTTTACCTTTTTCCAGAAGCCTTATATTTCCAAAAGGCATGGTTGGGCTTACGTCCTTTTGAAGCAGTAAGGACAGAAATATCTTATTGATAAATATTAAGGCAGCAAAGCTGACGAAAAAGATGAGACCCGTTTTTATGAAATGAAGCTTCTCAAAAAAGATTGCTCCATAAAAAGCAATTGACTGCAATAATGCAAACAGCGTGATCATCAAATAACCAACAGGGTTGCTAAAAATATTGAATACGCCTATTGGTCGGCGCGGAACAGGATTAAGATGAAGTAAAAAAATCAGGATCATATAGAAAGTGCCCGTAAAAGTCAAAAGAAAAATCACAAATGAATAGAGCCATGCCACCAGATATTTGTCGAAATGAGAAACCGGGAGTGTAAGTGTGGCTATTGATTTTTTCTTTTCGCCTAGGTCCGAAAATATGGTACTGGTAAATATAGTTCCTGCCAATAAAAGCACAATTACAAAAAGCACAGATTGCAAGCCAACATCCATGGAGTCGGGAATCATGTAAACAAAGAAGGTACCGCCTAATAACATTACTCCAATGAGTACGATCAGCGACATCAGGTAACTTTTATAGTGTTCGGCTGTATGTTTTATGAACAACCTGCCAAACCTGTTTATATTAAATAGATTGTTCATTGGCTGTTGATTTTAAAGCATTTTTAACTGATTGGTTACCGCTGATAATGGCGTTGAAGAGTAACTCCATATCAACCTTACTGAATTTGTTTGTTAGATTCTGCAGAATAGCATTCTTACCCTTAATGCTTTCTTCTTCATACAAAACAGGCAAATTCTCCGTGTCCGGATAAGTGCCGAAAGTCAGCTTTTCAGTCACTTCGTCCAGTGATTGATTTACAACTATCTCGCGTTCATGTAAAATCAAAAGCGTATCTATCAAACTATCCAGATCACGCACCTGGTGGGTAGAAATTACAATACATCTCTCGTCCGTCAATACCGAGGCAATCAGCTTGCGGAATTGCACCTTCGACGGAATATCAAGACCATTTGTAGGTTCGTCCATAATAAGCAGGCTGGTATTGGTTGCAAGCCCGAAAGCAATCATCGCCTTTTTTTGCTGACCAAATGATTGTTTATCCATCGGGGTGTCCAAATCA
>DASXMZ010000413.1:0-5651 GCA_036495385.1 Mucilaginibacter sp.
CCATCCTGGTAAGTTGGCATAACCATAGTTTTTCTTCCCTGTTTATCGGTATGGGTTAGCTTATTACGGATATAAGGATATACTAAATAAGCAGCCTTTGTTGAAAGCATGCCGAAGCCTGCACCGGCAACAACATCGCTAAACCAGTGGTCGCGGTTGTATATCCTGAAAATGCCTGTCGTAAAGGCAAAGGTGTAGCCAACCACTGTGTATACCGGAGATTTATCCGAATACTCCTGCGCTAAAAACTCAGCCGCCATAAATGCTGTGGCTGTGTGTGCGGAAGGAAAGGAGAGATAATCGGCCTCATTGGGCCGCAAACGATGGGTGCTTACTTTGGTGATGTAGGTGCTAAGTCCCATAAAACCGGTAGATAAACCCAGCAATGCTGTGCGGTCGATGAATCTGTTTTTGCCTTCAACACCGATCAAATTTAAGCCATATACCATTGCAATAGGCGCAAACTGGAAGTAGCTTTCAGCAGTTGTATGGAAATTGGGATGGTATTTTTCAACGTTGTCATTAATGTTATAGTCAAGCTGCCGTATTGGATGAACTACAAACGACAGAGCCCCATAAGTAATTAAGGCGACAGGCGGAACAAGCGCCCAGGGCTTGCTATGCAGCCGTTTAACAGTGTCGGGAGCGGTGAGGAGGTCTTTTTTTATTGTATCACCTATTTTTTGGGCATTTGCCTCGAGCGAAATAAGGCAAAAGAAGAAAAAGACTATTCTTCTTTTGCCATTAAGTATTTTATTTACCATTCAGTTTTCAGATAGCTGTCGTCAAAACTAAAATAGTAATCTGAATTAATACTGAATTGTTTTTGTATTAACAATAAATTAACTCACCCGATAGATTTCAACAGGTTCAGGTGCGGCAAGTATTAAAGGAACCTTCTCTACAGTTACAAAGCTCAAATCAAGACCGAAGCCACGCTCTTCACTCAAACTCATTTTTTTCAAAATTCCATAGTATCCCATAACCAAACCTTCGTAAAACGAAAGATTATGAGCTCGTGAAAGCACTTTTTCTATCACAACAAAACGGAAGTCGCCCACTATTTTGTGGCGGTTTAGTGATTTATACGTACTGGTAATATCAATTTCACCTTTTCTGACCATATTTTCAACCACGGTCCTGAATAAAAGATTTATCTGTTGTTCTACCCTGAACCCGAGCTTAAAGTCAATTCTGATCAGTTTGCCAGGAACCAGGAATTGAACCTCATATTCTTTTCTGTAAGGTTCGTCCAATACGTCAACGTGTACCAGCCAATAAACATCTGCCCTTTTTGGCTGCTTTTGAAGGATGGAATAAATGATTTTTGATTCTATTTCCGTATCGAAATTAGCACTGGTTAAATACACCAGTTGGGATGCGTATTTAGGAACTGTTTCATCTTCACTTAGTTCTTTAATAATGCTAAAGTAATCAGTGATATCAATAAACTTAACATACCTGTTTCTTATTTTGCGGGCTATATGCCAGGTCCACATTATGGTAAACAAAACAAAGCCAACCGATAAGGTAAACCAGCCGCCGTGGACAAACTTAAACAGGTTACCTGCTAAAAATGAGCCTTCAATGGATATATATACTGCTAAGAAAATGGTAATTATATAAGTCGGAACTTTTCTGCGTCTTAAAAAGTTCGATACCAATATCGTCGTCATCAGCATGGCTACGGTAATACTTAATCCGTAAGCAGCCTCCATGTGATCAGAATGTTTAAAAAGCAAAACAACACCGATACATCCTAAACACAACAGCCAGTTAACGCTGGGTACATATAACTGTCCTTTTTGCATTGTAGGATAGTTAATGCGCACTTTTGGCCATAAATTTAATCTCACTGCCTCGGCTATTAGTGTAAACGAACCCGAAATAAGTGCCTGGCTGGCAATAACAGTTGCCACCGTAGCTATCCCGATTCCGTACAAAAGAAACCAGTTAGGCATTATTGCAAAAAATGGATTGTGTAAATTTAAATCCATCACTTTTCCGTTATTCTGCAATAACCAAACGGCCTGCCCCAAATAATTAAGAATCAAACAGCTTTTTACATATACCCAGCTTATTTGAATATTGTTTCGTCCGCAATGGCCAAGATCGGAATACAATGCCTCTGCCCCGGTGGTACAAAGAAAAACGGCGCCCAAAATGACAAAAGCGTTAGGGTTTGTGCTTAGTAAATGATAGGCATAATATGGATTTAACGCTTTTATTATCATTGGCATCTGCACAATAAATGAGATACCCAGCACACCCAGCATAGTAAACCATATAAACATCATCGGGCCAAAAGCTTTACCCACTATTGATGTGCCGAATTGCTGTATAATGAAAAGCAATATAATTATCACTATTACAATTGGAACCGTCTGCAAATGAGGATAGAAAGATTCCAGACCTTCAACAGCAGCCGAAACGGATATAGGCGGCGTTATTATACCATCGGCCAGTAGAGCGCAGCCACCAACAACCGCAGGAATTATGAGCCACTTTGCCCTGCGCCGAACGAGCGAAAACAAGGAGAATATGCCACCCTCGCCTTTGTTATCAGCTTGGAGTGTAATGATTACATATTTTATCGTTGTTTGTAAAGTGAGCGTCCAAACAATACAGGAGACACCTCCCAATATTAATTGCTCTGTAATTTGCTGTGAGCCAACAATGGCTTTAAAAACGTATAGGGGTGATGTACCTATATCACCGTAAATTATTCCTAAGCTAATTAACAGCCCGGCGGCTGTTAACTTTTGCATATTTTTATGATTTGACACTTTGTATCTTAAGAAATTAAAAAAATATTTGTAATCGCTGTTCCCAACTTAAATTATTGATAAACGTAAAAAGAAAAATCAATTCGAGGGCAAAGAAAAGCTGTTTTTGTTAAATTTTGTTAAAATGTTTTACAAAACCTCTATGTATTTAAATTGATGACAGCATTATTTATATTTTTGTAAATAATATAAACGCATGAGCAGAATTTTTACCTATACTTATTCATGGATTGTAATAGCTGCTCTTACAATAGTCATGAATTCTGCTTTCGTTTATGGATTTCAAGAGTCAAAAAACGATACTACCTACATACATCTGCTAAAACCAAAGACAAAAAACACGCTTAAGACAAATTTGCACCTTGTTTTACCACCTATAAAGCCTGCAGTAATATCCACTACGAAATTCACTGTTTCAAAGCCCGATGATAAGCTGTTAAATAATGTAACGGTATATCCAAACCCGGTTACCGATCAGATTAATTTAAAATATGATCTTTCGCGCTATTCATTAGTCACTATAAAAATACTTGATCTTTTAGGGAATGATATCATCACTTTATACCAGCAAAGAATGGAGCCTGGAGAATGGGTTTATAACTATCAAGTAAACAATAAATTAACCCGTGGTTTTTATTTTGTGAGGATAGTTGCGGGCACCGAATCGGTAATTAAAAGGATATCGGTGTTGTAGGGTTGTTTTCCCGATGTTTTTTAATAAACGTCCTCATGTGTGCCAACGTCTAATAGAACAATATTCTCATTTTCGGGATTCAATAATCCTTTTCAATGATGAATATAATCCTGCAATCGTATCCACAGGAGCATGCGAGATATGATACAAGTTTGCCACTTAATTTGTGAGTTTTTAGTGCAGGGTCGTAAGCGTCAATTTGCAATTTATGCAATGCCTTAGCGATAGAAGCTTTTAATGATTGATTTTTACCCGTAAACTTTTGATATGATTTTTCGAAAGTCTTTGATAACACCAGTTTTCTCTCCAAAGACATTGATTCGGTTAAAGGGTATCTAATCTTTTTATGACATCGTCTGCGTCAAGCGGCGTAATTTTGCGGGCGTGATACTCTTTCAACGTCTGTTTGGCGGATTTAGCAATTTCGTCCCGTCGCGACTCTATCTGACGCTTTTGTAGTATTTCCAAAAGCATTTCCCTGGATGCATAGTCAAGTTGCATAATGTCCTCTAACGTTGAATTGATCGTAACCATATATCATTCATTAACATAACAAAAATACGCAATTCAGCGCAAATATTTTAAGAAATGTTTCACTATTCACCTTGATGAATCCAAATGTACTTTTTGCAATTCCAATAAATTATTCCGCCGGAGTTGGGTTCGCCGTCCTCGAGATCGTAGATATAAAACGCCTTTCTACTTAGTTTGATTTTTTTCGCTCCAAGAATGTCGCCATCCTCATTAAAAGTTGTTTCATAGGCAATTTTGCTATTATAAACTCGCCAGCCCCTCGCCCATTTGAAATCGTCTGAACCGTTACCAAAATTTGTTCCTGCGCCAAAAACGAAATATTGATTGCTTTTTCCGTAAATGAGCAATATCCCCTTCTTTTTAGTTTTTTTTTCTATTACTAGAGCTGCAATATCCATGATGCCATCACCATTAAAGTCCGCTTGAAGAAAAGAGGGCTTAATATATCCGGACGTTTCATATTTCTGCTCCAATTTCAGTTGTTTAAAGGAAGTAACAAACCATACGGGTATAGGTGATTGGGCATGAACTTGAGTTGATGTAAGTATAAAAAATGAGATTAGAATGAGGAATTTCATTTTGAATTGAAAAGGTTGTTAGACGCTAAAGATAATAAACTCCTGTGCTTTTAGATATTTCGGCAGAATGAATTTTAATTGCCACCGTGGAACGTTCGGACAAAATTCCTAATTTCGGCATTATGAAAATAATTGCCATTGGCCGAAACTATGCCGAACATGCCAAAGAGTTAAATAACCCGGTGCCAGGCGTTCCGGTGATATTTATGAAACCCGATACCGCATTGTTAAAGGAAAATAAGCCTTTTTATCATCCGGACTTTTCAGAGGATATTCACCATGAAATTGAGATCGTTTTAAAGATCAGCAAGGAGGGTAAACACGTTAGCGAAAAATTTGCCGGCAACTATTTTGAAGAAATAGCTTTAGGGGTTGACTTCACCGCCCGCGATATACAATCAAAACACAAAGAGAAAGGTCTGCCCTGGGAACTTGCCAAGGCTTTCGATAATTCGGCGCCGGTAAGTCAGTTTTTACCGAAATCACAATTTGCCGATTTGCATAGCCTTAACTTTAAACTGGATGTTAACGGGCAAACAAGGCAAACGGGCAACACATCTAATATGCTTTTTTCATTCGAATATATCATTTCGTTTGTTTCAAAGTACATCACACTCAAAAAGGGCGACCTCATTTTTACCGGAACACCACAAGGTGTTGCCAAAATAAATATCGGCGACAGGCTTGAAGGTTACCTGGAAGATCACAAAATGCTGGATTTTTACGTTAAGTAAGCATGGTTAAAAAATATTCCTTTATAATTTCCCTGATCTTCGGTTTTTGCATTCATTTATCAGCTCAAAATACCATACAAAGCAGGGAGTATCCTCAAAACTATTTCCGTTACCCATTAGATCTTCCACCATCTACAGCAGGCTCGTTTGGCGAACTGAGGGGGATGCATTTTCATTCGGGCCTGGATTTTAAAACAAACAACACCACCGGATATCCTGTATATGCAGTTTTTGATGGCTATGTGTCGCGGTTAAAGGTGCAATTCGGCGGTTTCGGCAATGCGATATATATTACACACCCCAACGGTTATACCACGGTTTATGG
>DASXMZ010000414.1:0-14500 GCA_036495385.1 Mucilaginibacter sp.
TAAGGACCCTTTCCCATTAGGGGGCATAACAGCAACAGATAAATATCTTCTAAATAATTCAGGGATACTAAACAATTACCACTTCATGATAAAATTGCTTTATTATCCCAATGTTTAGAAAAAATGAAGTTAATTGCCTGAAATTGGCAACATATTTGCGTAGGTTGTAATAATAAATAATAAAAGTATTTTTTGAAATAGTATCTTTGTAAGATTTTGGTCTAAAAAGTAGGTATATGCGAATAAAATTTTTTTGTGCTACATTAGTCATATTAACGCTCAATACCGCTTTGTCGTTTGCACAATGTACTGGTCCTGGCTGTCCGTGCGGCGGAGGAGATGATGACGGTACTTGCGGCCCGTTAGATACCTGGGTAGTTGTTTTGGCAGTTGGTGCGTTTCTTTTCGTTATAATGCATTTATATCGCAAACAGAAAAATCTTTATCCAGGCAAACAGGCTTAATAACTTTTGAACTTCGTTACAGATTCAGATTAAGCAGCTGGCAAACTAAAATAAAAAGTTGTCCCTGCCCCCAAGATAGTTTCAAACCAAACTTTTCCCCCGGCGTTTTCAATTGAATTTTTTACAAAAGCCAGCCCAAGCCCCGTGCCGGAACTTTTTGTTGTAAAGTTTGGTTCAAATATTTTCTCACGCAAATTTTCAGGTATTCCGTTGCCGTTGTCTTTTATGGTTAACAATATATTTTTGTTTGTAACTAAATAATTTATTTCAATTATGCCATAACGATCTGCCGGAGAGGCTTCGATGGCATTTTTTAATAAATTATTAAAACACCTTAGCAATTGGTCGCTATCTCCGTTGATAAAAAATGATGCCTCGGGAGGCAGGTAAATAATTTTAACGTTGTCCATTTGTTTGAAAATGATAATTGCGCGGCTTAATATTTCAAAAATATTTATACGCTCAATACGTGTATCGGGCATTTTCGCAAATGCGGAGAATTCAGATGCAATTGAGGACAGACTTTCAATTTGTTCGACAAAGGATTTACTGAATCTTTCAAATTTTTGATCAAATTTTGGATCTTTATCTTTCCACGATTTATCTAATAACTGCAAACCCAGTTTCAGCGGGGTCAGCGGGTTTTTAATTTCGTGGGCAACCTGTTTGGCCATTTCGCGCCAGGCGCTTTCTCTTTCAGATTGTGCCAGCCGCTGTGCGCTATTTTCAAGCGCAGCTATCATTTTATTATATTCTTTTACAAGGGCGCCAATCTCATCATTGCGCTCCCAGCGGATGGGCTCATTTTTTTTACCGTATATAGTTTTGCTTAGGCTGTTTTGTATGAAGTTTAGCGGCGCCGTGATTTGTCTCGCAATAATCACTGCAAACAGTCCGATTGCTACAAAAATTATAGCATAAACGTTTATCATGATATTTAGCAGCGAGCCAATCCGCTCCTTATAATCAGCCTCATTTGAAAAATAGGGCAGTTGCAAATAGGCGATAGTTTTAAAGTTTGAATTTCGTAGCGGAACATAGGCCGCTTTGTAATGCAGTTTACCTATTATTTCGTCGTTAAAATATTCCGAATTTTGCAGCTTATGTAATGAAATATAAGCACGGGGACTCATCCGCCTGGCCTGTAACCCAAATTCATAAATTTTTGGCTGCGTGGTAATTAGCTCCCGGCCATTCAGGTCATACAAAATAAGGTCCGCCGTGTAGGTGCTGGCAAATTCATTAAAGTCTACCTGGCTTTCTTTATCGGCGTTGATCAGGTATTTTTTATATGGCCCGTTTTCAAATGCGTTTGCAATTCTTGTAATCTTATCCCTAATAACTTGGTCCTGTTGAGTTTGGTATTGAGTGCTTAGAGAAATAAAAGTTATAAAGCCCACCAATATCAAGGTGACTACAACTGCAAACACCATAGAAAATTGAATCCTTGTTTTGTAGAGGATCTGATCCAGATCTATTTTAAACATCCAGCCGATACGACTGTTTTTTAAATTCAATATTTTTATTCGCCGCCAAAACCACCGGATAAGTATTATAGCCACACCGAATATCAAAAACACAACAAAAAAGAACGTAATTGAAGTTATACCAAAAAAAAGGGAATTTTCTTCTTCATTTACTACTATAAGGTCGCGCTCACTTGGTTTGTAAATTAAATGGTTATAAGTAGTGAAGCGCAGGTACCATTCGTGATGATTGCTTTTGGTTGTTTTATAAATGTATTTTTTTAGCTCGCCCTTTAAATCAGTATTTATAAGATTAAATATGTAATTGCCGCTTTGGCTTTGTAGTTTGTCATCATTATAAAAGGCATATGAAAAGTTTTTAAACTCATCTTCATAGTTTACGGCCCCGTCTATTAACAGCGCCGGGAATGAAGTAAATGATTGGAGCGGCTTGGATTTTAATTCAATTACTATAGTACCTAATTCAGATTCACTTTGAAATATTGGAATTATTGCAAAATAATTCTTGAAACCAAACGTTTCGTTGTCCCTGTAAAAAAAATTCGACACCTTAAATGAGCTGTAAAGCACCATATCTTTAAATACACTCAAAGTGTAGTTCTTGTCGGGGGTAATTGGCTGGCCGCGGTTATCAAATTCATACAGGTTAAAATCGAATTTTGATAAATAACCGTTAAAATAAAGCTTTTGTAACCGGTTTTTTATATAATTAATATTGTGACTGCTATCTCTGAAATACTGGATTACCGATTGATCAGAAATTATTTGCTCTTCCACTTTTCTGAGAACACGGTCGGCATTGATATCATCCTGGACTTCGAGCTTTTGAATAAAGGCTTTGCTGCTTTCCTTTTTTTTAACGGATTGATAATAGCTAAGCTTTATTGATGCGATAACAGCACATAACAGGATAATAATTGTGAAGGACGCTGAGGTAAGCTTTGCATTTTGGACGCGATAAGCATATGCCCGCACAAGGGTGAGCAGTGCCCAAAGTATATAGAACAACGTAAAACCCTGATAATAGGCAGATATTAAGGTTGCCGTTAAAATACCTATTATGAATATTGAAATTTTATGTGAACCAGGGATGGGAATTTGAAAAATTATTGTTAAAAATACTTCGTTCAGAAAATAAAATATCAAGAAGCTAAAACAAAGCATTAGTACGCCAAGAAGACTGAAAGACGATAGATTAAGCACATTGCTTACATCAAAGTTTATTTTTGAATTTACAACTAATCCGTAGAAAATATTTTGCAGCGCCGTAGAAATTACGATGAGAACAATTATGCCCGCAATTAAAACCAGGTAGTACCAAACTTTACCTTTTAAATTTATTGAGAGTTTGTGCCGGTGCAGGTATAAAAAGACAACAAACCAGCAGATAAATAAAATGTTAATACATAAGTCGCCCAAAGAGGGATAGGCATAACTCGATGCAAAAAATGTCGGGTTAAATATATCGAGTTTGTAGGTTAGATCAGGCCACCCGTAGTTTAAGTTAATGAATCGAAAGAGTAAGATAAACCCGCCGAGAAGAATTAATGACACTAATAAATAGCCTTTTTCAGCAATATAATCGCAAACATTGTGAATTAGTATGCACAAACAGAATAGTGCTAACACCCACAATAATAATTCATCATAAAAAAAATTGTGATTAACTTCCCCGGGCTTTAATTTAACCGAAAATAGGTATGTATCATTTAAACTATTTATTTCATAAACGTTTGTGTCGGTAAAATCGGCTATCTCAATGTTATTGTCCTTAAGCAGATCAGGCTCAAATGTGTTTTGAAGATATTGATTCTGAAAAGCGTAATTTATTTTTACCGGAATAAAAAATATTGCGGAGAAATTGCCCTGGTTTTTTTTTATAGCTTCATAATAGCCGTTCGGCTCATCAATAAAGGAGACGCCTTCTTTTATTAAATCGGGATGCTCTGGTATTACCTTAATCCCACTCCAAAAATTTAAACTGTCATCCGTTAAGGTTATAAACCAAATACCATTGTCTGTAGTAAAATCCTGGATAAGGCTCAAAGCGTTCTGCGCATTATTGGGCAGGTTTTTTAACTGATTAAATCTATTGGTGTTGTTAATCAGGTTATTAACTTGTTCTTCCTTTTTGTGCAGGTTGTCTTCGAGGGTTTTAGCTGTTTGATTAAGGTTATTTACAGAAGTATATGTTTTTTGAACAACAATTGCTGTACAAAACAAACTAACGCACAATAATGCGAGTAAGGCACGTATTTTTCCGGATATAGCCAATTGCTGATAATAACAAAGTTCAAATTATAACAGGAAAGCAGGTATTTTAGTTGTATAAATAATATGTAAAAATAGTATTAAAAAGTGGCGCTGCTGGTTGCTATCTGTCGGTCAACCTTTTTTACAAGTCCCTGAAGTACATTTCCTGGTCCAACTTCGGTAAAGGAAGTGGCCCCATCTTCGAGCATGTGCTTTACTGTCTGCGTCCAGCGTACCGGCCCTGTAAGTTGCGCAATTAAATTATGTTTTATTAAAACGGGATCGGTATATGGTTTGGCATCGATGTTTTGATACACCGGGCAAACCGGTACTTTGATCTCAGTATTTACGATAGCGTGTTCAAGCTCAACCCTTGCGGCTTCCATCAAAGGCGAATGAAAAGCGCCACCAACATTTAATTTTAATGCCCTTTTAGCACCTGCTGCCGTCATCAATTCGCAAGCTTTGTCAACACCGGCAATTGTGCCCGATATTACCAGCTGCCCCGGACAGTTATAGTTAGCAGGTACCACAACATCGCTTATTCTAAGGCAAATATCCTCAACAGTAAAATCATCCAAACCTAAAATTGCGGCCATGGTTGATGGCTGCAGCTCGCATGCTTTTTGCATGGCATTGGCACGTGCTGCTACCAAACGCAACCCATCCTCAAACGATAATGCTTTTGCCGCAACTAATGCAGAAAATTCGCCCAGAGAATGCCCGGCTGTCATTTCGGGCTTAAACTCATCGCCCAAAACATTTGCTAAAATAACCGAATGTAAAAATATGGCTGGTTGGGTAACATTTGTTTGTTTAAGGTCTTCATCGGTACCGCTAAACATTATATCGGTAATCCGAAAACCTATTATATCATTAGCTCGCTCAAATAAGGCGCGCGCGTGTTCCGACTGTTCGTAAAGGTCTTTACCCATACCTGGAAACTGCGCGCCTTGTCCCGGAAAAATATATGCTTTCATTTGGTTAATTGGTTCATTAGTTCACTTGTTCATTTGGGTGCGGCTCACTATTTGGAGTGCATCCAATTAAAGTGTCTTGCGCAGGCAAAGTAAGTCAATTTTAAATAATAAAGCCAATTTTCACTAATGAACAAATGAACCAGTGAACTAACCCAGCTTTGCTGATATCAAATTTAAAAATTCGGTACGCGTTTTCTCCTTTAAAAATTCCCCGGTAAAAGCAGAAGTTGTTGTAACGGAGTTTTGCTTTTGCACACCCCGCATGCTCATACAAAGATGCCTGCATTCAATTACTATACCAACTCCCAAAGGCTCTAAGGTGCTTTGTATACAATCGCGTATTTCGTTGGTCAGGCGTTCCTGCACCTGCAGGCGGCGCGCAAACACGTCAACAACCCTCGGTATTTTGCTTAGGCCCACCACATGCCCGTTTGGAATATAAGCCACATGTGCTTTCCCGAAAAACGGAAGCATATGGTGTTCACACATGGAATATACTTCTATATCTTTTACAATAACCATCTGGCTGTAATCTTCTTTGAACATCGCCGAGCTAAGAATTTCTTTAGCGTCCAAATCGTATCCCTGGGTCAGATACAGCATAGCTTTCGATATACGTTCGGGGGTTTTTAACAAGCCTTCCCGCTCGGGTGTTTCACCTATTTGTTTTAAAACTTCGTAATAATGTGCAGAAAGGCTGCTGATCAGCTCCGGGTTGTAACGGTCAATTTTAACATAACCTTCTATGTCATCATCATCCACGCTCGGGATATGGTTTTTGTTATTCATCTCTTAGATTTAATCTCCAAAATATTCGGCTGAGTTATTTTCGGTTTCGTATAATTTTACCGAGTGCAGAAATACACTTTCGTATGCTTCAATCGGTTTTTTTAACTGGTTAAATATTTCGATGCAAAGTAACTCAGTCGAAGCCATTTTTCCGGCCATAAACGGAACATCAAGATTAATATTTTTGTGATCTAGTTTTTCAATCACATAGTCATTAATAATAATCTTTAATTCCTTCAAATCAATAAGATAGCCTGTAGCATGTGTCACCTGGCCTTTTACAGTTACAAAAAGATTATAATTGTGACCGTGCCAGTTAGGGTTTGCGCACTTACCAAACACCTCTTCATTCTTTTCAGCGCTCCATTCATCCCGGTACATCTTATGCGCGGCATTAAAATGTTCTTTACGCGTTATATATATCATCATAACTATTAATGATGCAAATATATAAAACAAAAACAGGCCATATGTTTTATCTTAGTCATCAAAATAATAATACCATATGCGCATATTGGTTGTTGCTGCTACTGTGCAGGAAATTTCTTTGTTAATTTCGGATTTCGGAATTTCGATTTCGGAATTAGAGAAAGATCAGAAGTCTGCTGCCCGCTATTTTAAATCCGAAATCGAAACTCCGAAATCCGAAATCCTAATAACCGGCGTCGGAATGGTTGCGACGGCTTTTGCGTTAGGACGACATTTGGTAACAAACAATTATGATTTAGTTGTTAACCTGGGTATTGCCGGAAGTTTTGACAGAAATATTCCTTTAGGCGAAGTGTTGGAAATAACGGCTGATGCATTTGCCGAATTAGGTGCCGAAGACGATAACCAATTCTTATCAATTGAAAAACTTGGCTTTGGTGAGAGCACTTATTACCCAACTACAAAAATTTCTGATCTATATAATCTTTTCAACACTTTCAATCTTAAACAGGCAACTGCGATAACCGTAAATACTGTACACGGGAATGATGCCTCTATTAAAAGAGTTGTTGATCGTTTAGACCCGCAATTGGAAAGTATGGAAGGTGCAGCTTTTTTTTATGTCTGCCGGCAAATGGCCGTACCATGCCTGCAAATCAGGGCAGTGTCAAATTATGTTGAAAAACGAAATCGCGATAATTGGAATATAGGTCTTGCCATAAAAAATCTGAATACCTTTGCGGTTGAATTTTTGAAACTTTACGCTTAACAGCAATATGAAACTATCCCTGGGCTTTTCGCCTTGTCCAAATGATACATTTATTTTCGATGCGCTGATACATCATAAAATTGATACAGAAGGCTTGGATTTTGAAGTATTTTACGATGACGTAGAAACGTTGAATCAGAAAGCCATGCGCGCTGAATTAGATATTACCAAACTCAGCTACCATGCCTTTGCTTATGTAGCGGATAAATATGTATTGCTGGATAGTGGTAGCGCGTTGGGTTTCGGGGTTGGGCCATTGTTAATTTCGGATTTAGAAATTTCGATTTCGGATTTAGAAAATGGGGCAATCCGAAATCGAAAATCCGAAATCAAAAATCCGTTAATCGGTATTCCCGGCAAATACACTACAGCTAATTTCTTATTGGGATTAGCCTTTCCCAACGCGACCCATAAAGTGGAAATGGTTTTCTCTGATATTGAAGATGCTTTACTGGAGGGAAGAATTGACATAGGTCTCATTATTCACGAAAATCGTTTTACCTACCAAAATAAAGGATTAAAAAAGATCATTGACCTGGGTGATTACTGGGAAAAACAAACGGGATGTGCCATACCGCTCGGCGGCATTGTAGCAAACCGTAAATTACCGTTTGAAGTCCAGCATAAAATAAATCGTATTTTGCGCCGATCTGTGGAATTTGCATTTGCAAATCCTAAATCGGGTTTGGAATTTATCCGATCACACGCCCAGGAGATGAGCGAAGAAGTAATGTATAAACATATTGAACTGTACGTAAATAAATATTCGGTTGATTTAGGTACTGAGGGAAAAAAAGCTATAAAATTGCTTTTTGATACTGCACTCGAAAAAAATATTATACCGCAAATAAAGGAAGAGTTATTTTTAACTGAAAGCTGCCTGAACTGAGATTTGTAGGATTCAAAGATTTTTGGATTAAAGAGTTTTTTTGGTTCGGCTGAAGGTAATCCTATAATCCTTAAATCTCAAAAATCATAGTTCAGACAAAATCCCAGTTCAGACAAAAAACAAAAAAATTGAAAAACACATATACCAGGATAGAGGAATTTGCCGAGGGCCAACTGTTACTTGTTAACAAGCCATATAACTGGACGAGTTTCGACGTTGTTGGCAAAATCCGTAATGCTTTTAAACCTTTGAAATTGAAAGTTGGCCATGCAGGTACGCTCGACCCGTTGGCTACAGGCTTGCTCATAATCTGTACCGGAAAAATGACGAAGGAGATTGACACATTCCAGGCTCAGGAAAAGGAATACACCGGAACCATGGTATTAGGCGAAACCACGCCATCGTACGATATGGAAACAGAGTCCGATCAAAAATTCGATATCAACAGTATCACTGAGGAGCAAATTAAAGATAATTGCAAACAATTTGTTGGTGATATTCAGCAATATCCGCCTGCGCATTCGGCGGTAAAAATTGACGGCGAAAGGTTATACGAAAAAGCAAGGAGAGGAGAGGAGGTTGAACGTCGCTTACGCAATGTAACTATTAACGAATTTGAAATAACCGGTATAACCCTGCCCGAAATTAATTTTCGGGTGGTATGCAGTAAGGGTACTTATATCCGTTCACTGGTACATGATTTTGGGCAAGCATTAAATAACGGGGCTTATTTGTCAAAGCTCAGGCGTACCCGAAGCGGCGACTATAAAATAGACGACGCCTGGGAGGTTATGGAATTAGTAAATACAATCAGAGAATTGAAAGTAAGTTCGCCGATCTAATAAATTTCGGATTTCGGATGTTCGATTTCGGAATTACTAAAAAGAGAAAATTTTACATTTGAAAAATTAATATTCATTGATTCTAAATTCGAAATCGAAATTTCGAAATCCGAAATATATGCACATCTACCATCATATTGATGAATTCATTCCGTTAAAGAATGCGGTAGTAACTATAGGCACCTTTGATGGCGTACACATCGGTCACCGTAAAATAATTTCAGGAATAACTGATTTGGCTGAGAGTTCAGGCGGAGAAACAGTGTTATTGACTTTTTTCCCGCATCCGCGGATGATCCTTCACCCCGAGGATGAAAGTTTAAAACTGATCAATACTATTAATGAAAAGGCGGAATTAATGGAGCGGTTAGGAATTCATCACCTTATTATTACACCCTTTTCGAGGGATTTTTCAAACCAGACCGCGGAAGGCTATATACGCGATGTACTAGTAAATAAGATAGGTACAAAAAAAATAGTAATAGGTTATGATCATCGTTTCGGAAAAGACAGGCAAGGGGGTTTATATGACCTCCTGCGTTTAGGACCGGTATACGGCTTCGATGTAGTTGAAATACCTGAGCAGGATATTAACGATGTGGCTGTCAGTTCTACGCGAATAAGATCGGCATTGCTTGAAGGTAATATCGAATTAGCCAACGAATTTTTAGGATATCCTTTTTTTATTACCGGTACCGTAATACGCGGCGATCAGATAGGCAGACAGATTGGTTACCCCACAGCTAATATTGTTATTGAAGAAAGATATAAGTTAATACCGGGCGATGGCATTTTCGCAGTTAAAGTGAAAGTGGCAGGCGAATATCATAAAGGTATGGCCTATATAGGTACGCGTCCAACTGTAAATGGAATTACCCGGAACATTGAGGTAAATATTTTTGATTTTGACCGCGACATTTACAACCAGCAGATAAGGATGGAGTTTTATTATTTTGTTCGCGGGGATATAAAATTTAATTCCCTTGCCGAATTACAACAGCAACTGGCAAAGGATAAATTAGATGTGGCGGAGTTGCTGGGTAGTTCATAGTTGATGGTTCATAGTTCATAGCAAAAAACACTATCGATAAATAATCGTAGAAGTGTTATCTTGGTCTACGATTGTCTTCAGGCCATGAACCATGAACTATGAACCAAAAATGAACAAACTCAACCTCGATAAACAGGAAAGTGAATTTTTAAACAACACCATAAAACATTGGGAGAAGGAGCATTTGGTTGATGCTGAATTAGCTCAAAACCTTCGTGATTCATATGAAGTTAAAGGGTTTGATTGGATGCGCCTGGCAAAATACTCATTTTGGATAGCGCTGTTTTGCGGCATTATTGCAGTTGGATCACTCATAATAAATGACGCGGTAATAAACTGGATTAAAAACCTGTACTATGCCCCTGATATTGCAATTAGTGTTTCATCGGGTATTATCGCTGCTGTTGTATTTTATATTGGTACCCGGCGCGAAAAGAAATACCCTGAAAATGTTTTCAGCAACGAGGCAATAATTTTTACCGGCATATTATTTACGGCTTGCTGCATTGCCTACCTCGGCAAAACGTTTGATAATGGCTCAGGTCATTTCTCTTTATTGTTTTTATTATCCGTTTTTGTTTATGGCTTTTTGGCCTACCGCCTTGATTCAAGATTGATCTGGTTGTTTGCATTAGTTTCCCTTGGAAGCTGGTTTGGGACGGAAACTGGCTACCAAACCCATTGGAGCTATTACTTTTTAGGGATGAACTACCCCCTGCGGTTTGTGTTATTCGGGCTTGTTTTGGTGATTGCGTGTTATATCCTGAAAAAGCAAAAATGGTTCAAGTTCTTTTGGGAGCTTACTTATGTTGTAGGCTTGTTATACCTTTTTATGTCGTTATGGTTATTAAGCATCTTCGGCAACCTGGGTAGTATTGATACCTGGTGGCATATAAAACAATTGAGCTTATTTTACTGGGGCATCATTTCGGCAGGGGTTGCAGGCGGTTTCCTTTTGTTTGGCTTAAAGAACAGGGACGTTGTAGCACGGGAGTTCGGGATTACTTTTCTGCTTATTTTCATTTACACCAAATATTTCGAATACTTTTGGGACCATACCAACAAGACGCTATTTTTTGCCATCCTTGGGGCATCCTTTTGGCTCATCGGTAGCAAAGCCGAACGGATTTGGAATTTTAGGAATAAACCCAATCCTTCGCAAAGCAGTTAAAGTAAAGATCCAATTTGCTTAGTATTAAGTCTGGCATTCCACGATATAAATTCTATTAAAAGTCATTCTTTTCTAACAGCAATTTATAGTCAAATAGTCCTAAATTTGAATTTACAAGACTTTCTGCCGGTGAGGATTGTCTCTGTTATAATTGTTTAAAAATCGAGAAGATAAAATAAAGACTACTGGCATTGGTGAAAAAAAAGAGACATTTAATCGGATAGTTTTATTAGATTTGGCATTAAAAACCTAAACATTAAACTTTTAAAACATGAAAACCTTCACAATTATTCTTGCAGCAGTCGTTTTTACTTGCTGGCTAAATTCCTGCGAAACGGCTAAATCCGACAAGCAAACAGCGATAAGTATAACCCCTTCGAAAGATGACCTGGTTAAACGCGGCACTTATTTGGTAACTACATCAGGATGTAATGACTGCCACTCGCCGAAACACATGGGTCCTAACGGGCCTGAAATCGATAGCTTAACCATGTTGTCGGGCTTTCCTTCCAACCGGCCAATCCCCGTTGCAAACCAAAAAGATGTAGATAATGGTATGATTGTTTTTAATGAAGACCTTACTGCCTGCACCGGCCCATGGGGAACGTCTTTTGCGGGTAATATAACTTCGGACGAAACAGGGATAGGTAACTGGACCGAAGCGCAATTCAAAAACGCATTGCGTAAGGGAAAATATAAAGGGTTAGACGGCGGAAGAATGCTGATGCCGCCAATGCCGTGGGAGGACTTTCGAAATTTAACAGATGATGATGTAGAGGCAATTTTTTACTATCTTAAATCAACCAAACCGGTCAAAAATATTGTACCGCAATTGAGGCTGGCAAATGTTAAAAAGTAACTATGCGTAGAACAAACTGGTTTGACCGTACATTTCCTGTTATTGAAGATAACGGCCTATTGCCGGGAATTATTGAGCGGCTGGAAGGTACGCCGGCAAGGCTGACTGAAAAAGTCCGTCGTTTGCCGGAGGATTTGAATTCAGAGTTGCCGGATGACAAATGGTCGATAAAAAAGGAGATAGGCCATCTTACCGACCTTGAGCCACTATGGTATGAAAGGTTGTACCAAATATTGAGCAATACGCCGGATATGAAAGTAGCTGACTTAACTAATAGAAAGACACACGAATCGCCACACGATGCTAAAACATTTAAGGAACTTATTGCAGCGTTCAAAACAGAAAGACAAAAGATCGTGAATAAGTTGCGTTCGTTGCACGAAGAGGACCTAAGTAAAACATCCAAACACCCCCGTCTTGGAACACCAATGAAAGTAATTGACCTAGCCTGGTTTGTTGCTGAGCATGATGATCATCATATAGCGCAGATGACCTGGTTGATGAATAATCGCTAAATTATACCAGTCCGAAATTTGATGATGGGAAACTAACATCTTTATAATTAGCGGCACCTTCAATGCATCCGAAGCTGACAAGAAGTACGTCGGCAATTTTAAATACTGGTTATTTAACAGGTCGTTACAATTATAACATAAATTGCTCATTACTAAATATTTGCTTCATTTGATTGCCTGTGGTCCCTTCTTTTAATCGTAACGAAACATTTTACATACTTATATCGTATGCAATCATATCTTTACGTCTTTGCGGTTTAACAATAATTACGCGAAGAAAAGGGAATTTAAAAACACGATGACGGCTAAACTCGGTGATCTGCTTGCGAACGACACATTTAATCTTGACCATTTTTTGAATTAACAGCAGACCTCCTTTGTATAGCCGGATATGATGCATCGATAACCAATTCAAGAGCGAACATTCATTTCAATTTTTCCGTGGTTAAAACCATTAAATTTAATAGATATTACCGGGAAAGCGTGTTTCTTAACCTGATCACTAACTCAATAAAATATTCAAAACCCGACTCATATCCTGACATTACAATTTATTCCAAACGTGTTAATGGCGTTAATCAATTAATTTTTGCTGACAAAGGTCAGGGTTTTGATATGGGTGACGTAAAGGATAAGATATTTGGGTTCCACCAAAAATTCCATGACCGCCCCGATAGCGACAGTAAAGGCATAGGCCTTTATTTAATATATAACCATATCACTAGTTTGGGCGGGAGTATCGCAGTAAAAAGCAGGGTAAACGAAGGTGCGGAGTTTACGATCTCGTTTAAGGATTAAAAGGAAGCCTTCAAAGCATTTACAACTCCACCAACGACAGGGCCACCTGATTCGGTGGCCAATTAAACTTACTTAACCCAAACCTTCAAGATTGCAATTGTAAATAATTGTTTAAATTTGTTTTATGGTCAACCAATTTATAACAAACGATAAAGGCGAAAAAACCGCTGTGATTATTCCTATTAGTGAGTATGAGGATATGTTGCATCAACATCATTTGAATTTAGATTTAACAGATGAATACAAAAAAATGATGGATACAATGCTCGAAGAGGAAAAGACCGGAAAAGCTGAGTATGTTTCGTTTACAAATATTAAAGATCGTTTTCTCCGCAAATGATCTATGAATATTCAGATCAACCATGGATCAATAGTTTTTAATAAATCTATTCTTTTAAAGTCGCTGGTATTTCGTGTGATTAAAGGGTAACCCCAAATTATTGCAGTTGCGGCAATAATTGCATCAGGTGTTTTGATTTTTATTTTCTTTCTGATTTCTATGGTCTTTTTAACAATATCCTCATTTAGCGGTATTACCAATGAATAATCAATAAATTGATTAAGCAAATCTTCAACTTCAGTTGGATTGTTGAATCCTAAAACTTCGATTTGTGTCATTACTGAAATAATAGGTTTGTCGTTAATAATGTCATTCATGAATGACATCCCGGCCTGGGGCATCTGTCCGCTTAGATAATCTATAACAGCATTGCTGTCTATCACATATCCCATTCTTCGCGGCTTTGTTTAATATGATCTTGCAATTTTTTGGCCGCGTCGAGGGGTAATTTGCCTGCGAACTTTTCCGATAATTTTTCGGTAGGCGAGCTTTCTTTTTTTAAAACCTTGATCAGGTGTAACTTCTCCAGTTCATTTAGTAAACTGTACGCGTCCTGATTGGTAACTTCTATCAGTAAAGTATCCATAATGATCTTTATTCAAAATTACCTAAATAATTCTATTAATTCTAATCCCGATGTTACCGAAACTGTTTCAGACAATATTGATTTGATATCTCCGGTCTCCCAAAGCAGAATATTAATTAATAATGTTCAATAGCCTGCAATTGGGCTTCATCAGCATCTTAATTATTAATAACATTACCATCATCATCTAAAGTCTCACTTACATCAATTTCCTTAACATCACAAACTTCGCCGGAGGTATTTATGGTCAGAATATAACTTGCATTGATATTCATGTT
>DASXMZ010000415.1:0-10363 GCA_036495385.1 Mucilaginibacter sp.
CTTTTGAACCCCCACATGAATAATGGATAGCGCGTTAATAATAATGCAAACAATAGGCAACACAAAGAGTATCAATGGCCCAAGGAAATCAATGTATGGCGTTTTTTCCAGACCTGACATCATTTTAAACATGGCGCCAAACCATCCTACGTGAACATTAAATAAATGATACATAAATACACACAACAAAAAATAGCAGGGTACAATAATAAGCCACATCCCAAGCGCTGCTGAACGTTCGGCATTCATAACGGCCATTTTTACCGTTTTTTGATGTCCTGCGGGATTAACATCCGGCACTTGAAGATTTTCCATCCGTTTCAAAAATTCGTCTTTATCTTTCATGTTAATTATCCTTATAATGCAAAACCCGGTTTGGGTTGCAGTTTTAAAGCGTATTTCTTAATTTTTCTAGTCCGCGTGAAAGCAGCGATTTTACAGTGCCTTCGTTTTTATTTAAAATAGAGCTGATCTCACTATTAGTTTTTTGTTCGAAATACCGGAGTGATCTTACTTCCTGGTATTTAACGTCGAGTTTTAATAAGTTCGTTCTGATCAGGTTATAGTCGTTATGAGCTTTCAATTCCTTTTCCATTATTTCCCTTTCGCTATCCGCTTGCTGGTGCAGTAGTTTTTCCATTTGCGGATTTTCGAATAATTGCTGAAGCGATTGCGGTTTATATTTACTGCTGCGGTAATACTGGTTAAGCTCATTAGTTGCAATACGATATAACCACGCCGAAATGCTAATGCCCCGCCACTTGAAACTGTTTATATTTAAAAAAGCTTTTAAAAAAGTTTCTGCTGCGATGTCCTTCGACAGATCATAATCGGCGGTGCGTCGCATAATATAGCCAAAAACCGGTTTGTACCAATAATCGAACACCTGCCCAAAAGCAGCCGGATTGGAACGGCATTGTTCAATAAGTTCTGCTTCCTGGTTTACGGTCATTATTTACAACCATAATGCAAACTTTGCCTTTTGGTTGCAAACTAATTTACGGGTTTTTAAAGTTAAAGCCGGGCAGTAAAGTTAATCTGAAACAGGAGGTTTTCGGAATGGACTGAGTCCAGCTTACCTGGTCAGCGCTATGTATTCGATAAATTTTTTCCCAGTGGTCCTTTTTGTTTTCATTCATAATAAAACCAGATATTTGGTCTTTATAAAGGTGTAAATAAAATAACGTAAAAATGAAGAGTTTCTATACCGTGCTGGTCTTTTTTGTAATAAGTGGCTTAACTATTTCCTCAATTAAAGCTCAAACTTCGGCAACTCCCCTGAAGCCTTTAGAAAAAGCAAACCCGTGGAAGGACAATCAACTGGTTGAGCCCGCCGCGATAGCTGAAATGATCAATAATCCGAAAGCGGATGTACCCGCAATATTCAATATAGGTTCTGTCGAAGACATTAAAGGAGCAAAGCATATTGGGCCTGTAAGTGGTGCCGAAGGCATGGAAAAGTTTAAACGTGAAGTTAATTCGTTGCCCAGAAATGCTGAAATAATAATTTATTGCGGGTGTTGCCCATTTGCAAAATGCCCAAATATTCGTCCGGCTTTTTTTGAACTAACTAAACTTGGTTTTACTAATATAAAGGTATTAGATCTGCCAACGAACCTAAAAACCAACTGGATTGCCAAAGGTTATCCGCTGGTGAACAATTAGGATCACTCCAACAAATCAGGTCTTCTTTGTTTTGTGCGCTCAACCGCTTGTTCAAAACGCCATTTTTCCACCTCGGGGGTATTGCCGCTTAGTAAAATGTCGGGTACTTTGTGGCCGTTCCAGTCGGCCGGACGGGTGTAAACAGGGGCGTCAAGCAAGCCATCCTGGAAAGAGTCGGATAATGCCGATGTTTCATCTGACAATACTCCCGGTATTAATCGTACAACCGCATCAACCAGTACGGCAGCAGGGAGTTCGCCGCCCGATAATACATAATCGCCAATGGAGATTTCGCGGGTAACAAAAATATCCCGTATGCGCTGGTCTATTCCCTTATAATGACCACATAAAATAATAACGTTCTTTTTTATAGAAAGCTGGTTAGCGATCTGTTGGTCCAGCCTGTTTCCATCCGGCGACATGAAAATGATCTCATCATACTTGCGTTCCGACCTTAGTTTTTCTATGCAATTTGCAAAGGGCTCTATCGTCATCACCATACCGCTGCCGCCGCCATAAGGATAATCATCTACACTTTTTTGCTTCTGATTTGAATAATCGCGCAGGTTGTGTACGTGAATTTCGGCAATGCCCTTTTTTTGCGCACGCTGTAAAATAGAATGAGCAAACGGACTTTCGAGCAAGCCAGGTAAAACGGTAACGATATCAAAACGCATGGGGCAAAGATAATGTGCAGATGTGCAGATTTCAAATGTGCCAATTATTAAGCTATTTATATAAATCCCGCCACTACAATTTCCTGCAAATTTCCCAATGGTGGCCAAAGGGATCTTTTATTCGTCCCAGGCGGTAACCATAATCCTGGTCGGCAACGGGATATATCTCGGTGGCGCCAGCGGCGATGGCTTGTTTTGCGACAACATCAGGATTTGCTACCACTAACCCCATTCTTATCGTGCTGCCACCCAATGTTTCCGGACTGAAATTTTCGTGCTGGGGTGATTCATCGGCAACCAGGAATCGTACTCCATCTATACAAAGCTCGGCTACCACGTCGCCGTACGGGTCGGCAATACAAAATATTACTTCGGCATTGAATGCTTTTTTATAAAACTCAACCGCTGCAGCGCCATTCCTGACTGACAAGGTGGGCAGAAAAGAGGTTTTAAAATCATGCATAAAAACAGAATTAAATGAACTGTTGTATTTGCCAGCGGTGACCATGAGGGTCGGCTATTTCTCCCTGTCGGTAGCCATAATCGTAATCCTGAACAGGAGAAACGACCGTCGCCCCGGCCTTAACCGCCTGTTCCATTACCGCATGAACATCGTCAACAAACAGGCCTATTGTAACCGTAGTGCCTTTTAAAGTAAAAGGACTAGTTTTATATAATTGGGTTTGCTCGTGAAGATGGAACATAGCGCCATCTATTTCCATTTCAGACACATGGATGGTGCCATCATCATTGCCAAACCGGCGCAACTCGACAGCGCCAAAAGCTTTTTTATAAAAATCAATATCCCTGATGCCGTTGTCGATAGTCAGCATGGGTGCGAAGGTTGTTTTTTGTTTTTCCATAAAATTTAAATTTTAGATGCTACTTCTACTATGTTTGCTCCTTCAATAAATACAAGCCCCTTTTCCGAGGCGATAGCAGCTGTCTGTGCCGAGGTAATGGGCGGATGCAGCCATATTACTTTTGCATTTATTGGTAAAATATGATTTTCAATAATATTTTGATGTTCTTTTTCGGGGCGATAAATATTAACGATATCAATAAAATCCGGTCGCCCCTCAAGTTTTTGAAAAATAAGATAACCTTTTTCTTCCTGGTTACGAGGCGGAAAGTCTTTTTGGCCGTCAGGCGGATCTGCAATTACTTTCGCTTCGGAATAACCGCCCGGACTAAAACTAAATACTGTAAACCCAACGCTAATTAAAGCCCGTGGAACTCCTTGATCTGGCCAATCAACCAGCAGAATATTTTTTGCTGATTTTAGGATTTGCAGTGGATCGGGTTTGATACTGATAGTCATATTCTATTTTTCTTTCTTGATTCCTGGCTCTTGCATCTTGATCCTCATCAATTAATCTCCTTCTTCCAGCATAAAAATTTCTTCGAGCGGCTTGTCGAATACCCGGGCCATTTTTAATGCCAATACGGTTGAAGGTACATATTTATTGCTTTCTATGGAGTTTATTGTTTGCCGGGAAACGCCCACCATTTCGGCCAGATCGCCCTGGGTTATATTTTTTATGGCGCGTTCAACGCGTATATTATTTTTCATGGCTAACCCTCCCTGCTTAATGAACGGTTAAGCCGGACGATAATCCACCTGAACCTGACGATAAAAAATAGAAGTGGTACCCATAAATTTAATTCCAGAATATGCCCGGTGTCATTTATAAAAACGAGACTAATGATAAGTATAATGTAGTTAACATAAATGGCCCACCGCAAGGAGTCGAGGCGGATTTGCAAAATCTGTTCATCTTCGATCTTTTCTTTGGCAAAGGCAACCAAGAACAAACCAAGCGACATGAGCAATGCGGTACAAATAAAAAATAAATGACCGCCTGTGAAAAGGCCGTTGTTAACAAGGGGACTGTCAACATTTAATCCCTGATTCCTGGCAATCATTGATATAGGCACGTGAGCAATAACAAGTCCCCAGCCAAGGTAGCGGCACCAATAAGGAAATAAAAAGCGAGATTTCATGACTTGTAAAGTTTAATTTACCAAATGTAAAATAAACTTTACAAAATGTCAAATAAATACTTATAAAAATTGTCATTGCGAACGAGGAACGAGTGAAGCAATCTCGTAGCTATGCATGTTCGACATTCAAGGCGACGAGACTGCCACGCTATCGCTCGCTCAATGACACGTTTTGGTTTGTCGATAGTTTTTAAATAGAGAATGGGTTAAATATTATCAAACCTAATCCAAATAAATATCCAACAACCCTTCGGGCAAATCCACAGTTACAATTTCGCTAACCACATCTATCCCCTTTATAATCTCTTCATTTAAAGGGAAAAGTACTTCGCAATTTTTATAAGTAACGGCGGCTATTAACTGTTTGGGGTATTCATGTATATCGGTTATTACGCCTAATTCGCCTTCGTTTTCATCAATGGCCATAAAGCCTTTCAGGTCCATCAGCGTAAATTCGCTTTTTTTCTTTTTAGGTTTTTGTTTATTGGAGAGGTAAATATTTTTCTTTACCAGCACAGAAGCTTTTTCGATGCTATCAACATCCTCTAAAACAAGGTAAGCTGCATTTTTTTGAAGATATTTTATACTGCTAACAAAGTAGGGTACCAATTTACCGGCAGTCTCAATAAAAATGGTAGTGATCTTTATGTTTTCAACGCCTTCAAAATCTACATAAATATGCAGTTCACCTTTCAGGCCTTTGGTTTTTAAAATACTTCCTATCCTGAAACAATCTTCAATCAGCATGTTTTTAATAATTGATATAAAATGAAAATGGCGAAGAAACTGTTGCAGTTGCTTCGCCATTCATTATAAACTTTGAATAAATTATTCGGCAGTTTCAGCTTCTGTTTCAGTAGCTGCGTCTTCAGCAGGAGCTTCAACTTCTTCGACAGGAGGTGTGTTTTTAGCAACAATTGCTGCCGCTTTTGCTTCCTTCTTTTTAGCTTCAGCAGCCAAAGCAGCTTTACGTGCTTCTTCTTTAGCAGAAACTAAACCTGTTTTTTTGCCGGTGATCTTGCCGTCTTTGTGATCAATCCATTCCTGGAATTTGGTTTCAACCTGTTCTTCGGTTAAAGCGCCTTTCTTAGCACCACCTTGTAAGTGTTTCTTGTATAAAACGCCTTTGTAAGATAGGATAGCGCGGCAGGTATCTGTAGGTTGTGCGCCACTGTTTACCCAATCAAGAGTTTTTTCGAAATTAATGTCGATAGTTGCAGGATTTGTGTTCGGGTTATATGAACCTAAACGTTCAATGAAGCGTCCGTCTCTTGGAGCACGCGCATCCGCTACCACGATGTAGTAAAAAGGTTTTCCTTTTTTACCGTGTCTTTGCAGTCTGATTTTAGTTGCCATTTTTAATTTTTATGTATTCAACATAGCCCCGGAGTTCTTTCTGCGGGGATGCAAAGGTAAAAAAATTATTTTAAAATGCTAATTGTCAGATGAAAAATGAGCAATAAGTAGTAATAGATGCAAATAAATGCACAACCAGGCAAGAAATTTATAAAAATTATAAGATTAAACGTAGTTTGTTATAACTTATTTAACTTTAGCTTCAATAAACCGTATAACAGTTTGCATTTACAAAATTGATATATGTTTGATAAATCCGGCGAAGCATTTTCCAAATCGAAAATGGTTTGCGATTCTTTATGCCGCTCACATCAGTTAAGTAACACACAACTCAAAGCCGGGCTATTCCAACAGGCCGAGGACTTCTTTTCAAAGTTATTTAGCACTGCCGATTGGCCCCCGCGCTGGCATTGCGGCACCTGGTCTGACTTTCATGGCTGGCTATACATAGTATCGGATATTTCAATATGGGCGGCCTATTTTGCCATACCTTTCCTGCTGTTTCGTATTTTATATAAGCGTAAGGATATCCCCTTTCCAAAAATATTCTGGTTATTTATTGCATTCATTTTATTGTGCGGAACCACGCATTTATTAGATGCTATTATTTTTTGGTGGCCGGCATATCGCTTGAGCGCCCTTGTGCGGTTGGCGACTGGTATTATTTCCATTTTCACTGTATTCGCGCTATATAAAATACTTCCGCAGGTTAACCAGCTGCGTACTGTGGAACAGTTGGAGGCTGAGATTGAGGAAAGAAAGAAAGCGGAGCAAGATGCAAAACACCAGGAAGTACTTAAACTGGCAGCTGAAGAGTTGATGGCCAAAAAAGATGAATTTATGAGCATCGCCAGCCACGAACTAAAAACACCTATAACAAGTGTAAAGGCATCCTTGCAACTGTTGCAAAGAATGGCCGAAAAAAATGACGCCCTTGAATCAGCAGCACCATTTGTAAATAAAGCAGCTAAGCAAGTAAATAAGCTCACCGCAATTGTGAACGACCTTTTAGATGTTACACGCATACAAGCCGGAAGACTGGAACTGATTAAAACGGAGTTTAATCTATCCGAACTGGTAAATGAAACTGTGGAATATTGCCAGACAGAAGAAAATAAACACCAGGTTGAGGTAACCGGCGACCCCGGACTAATGGTGACCGCCGACCGGAAGCGTATAGAACAGGTATTGGCTAACTTTTTAACTAATGCATTTAAATTCTCGCCCGAATATGAACGGGTCACAGTATCAATTAAAAAAACAGAATGCGGTTCAATAAAAGTATCGGTTATTGATAAGGGCATAGGCATACCTGCAGACAAAATTGAAAACATATTCGACCGCTTTTACCGGGTAGAAAATACGTCGCAATCTTTTTCAGGAATTGGTCTGGGCTTGTATATTTCGTCCGAGGTTATCAAACGGCACCACGGTGAAATAGGGGTAGACAGCGTAATAGGCGAGGGCTCAACCTTTTGGTTTACCTTATAATTATCAAAAGAAATCTCCTCTTTTTATACTTCCAAAAGTCATTCGGAACAAAAAATAAAAATTAAAGCTCAAACCGCCTTATTTTTCTATCTTTGCACCCCGACGCGAAGGCCATGAAATATAGGTTTGGTATTTCGGTTTCGGTAGATTAATTTGGCAATCTATCTGTTTTAAGGCATACGCGATCAAGTACTTTTGAATTAAAAAAGCCCATGCCCAAAGATCCCTCAATAAAATCTGTTTTAATTATCGGTTCAGGTCCTATTATTATTGGTCAGGCCTGTGAATTTGACTATGCCGGTTCACAAGCGGCCCTCTCATTAAAAGAAGAAGGAATATCCGTATCCATTATCAATAGCAATCCCGCTACTATAATGACGGATAAGGTGATAGCCGATCATGTTTACCTTTTGCCGCTTGAATGCGAAAGCATTGAAAAGATATTGACGGAGCAAAAGATTGACGCGGTATTGCCCACCATGGGCGGCCAAACGGCGTTAAACCTTTGTATTGAAGCAGCCGAGCGCGGGATATGGACCAAACACAATGTAAAAATTATTGGTGTTGATATAGCCGCTATTGAGAAAACGGAGAACCGGGAGGCTTTTCGCCAGCTGATGGTTGATATTGGTGTGGGTGTGGCTACTTCGAAAATTGCCAATTCGTTTTTAGAGGGGAAAGAAGCTGCACAGGAAATTGGCTTTCCGCTGGTTATCCGCCCCAGCTATACACTCGGCGGTAAGGGCGCAAGCTTTGTTCATAAAAAGGAAGATTTCGACGCATTACTGAGCCGCGGCCTGCAGGCATCGCCATCGCACGAGGTTTTGGTTGAGCAGGCCGTTTTGGGATGGAAAGAGTTTGAGCTTGAGCTGCTGCGTGATAATAATGATAATGTGATCATCATCTGCGCCATCGAGAACTTTGATCCGATGGGCATACATACCGGTGACTCGATAACCGTTGCACCTCCAATGACCCTGAGCGACCGCTGTTACCAGGAAATGCGCAACCAGGCCATTAAAATGATGCGCGCCATAGGCAACTTTGCTGGTGGTTGTAACGTGCAATTCTCAGTAAACCCTGCCGACGAAGCTATTATAGCTATCGAGATTAATCCCCGTGTTTCGCGTTCATCGGCGCTTGCATCAAAAGCTACAGGATATCCAATCGCTAAAATTGCAGCCAAGCTGGCTATTGGCTATAACCTTGATGAAATAGAAAACCAGATCACAAAAACCACTTCCGCTTATTTTGAGCCAACGCTGGATTATGTGATTGTAAAAGTACCGCGCTGGAACTTCGATAAATTTAAAGGCTCAAATAAGGAACTTGGCCTGCAAATGAAATCTGTAGGCGAGGTAATGGGCATCGGTCGCAGCTTTATTGAAGCACTGCAAAAAGCCTGTCAGAGCTTGGAAATTGGTCGTGCGGGGTTGGGAGCTGATGGCCGCCAAAGCCGCAACCTGGAAGAAATAATGGCCAGTCTGGAGCATCCCAGCTGGGATAGGTTATTCCACGTTTATGATGCCCTGAGCCTGGGCGTTCCGATTGAGTCGGTTAGAAAAGCAACAAAAATTGATCGTTGGTTTTTAAACCAAATAATGGAAGTTGTGAATCTTGAAAATGAACTGCGCCGGTATTCATTAAATAATATACCGGAAGAGTTTTTTATGACTCTTAAACAAAAGGGCTTTTCTGATGTACAAATAGCGCATGTTTTGGGCAATGTTACAGAGGAAGAAGTTTACCAGCGAAGAACAGGTTTGGGCATTCGGAGGGTTTATAAAATGGTAGATACCTGCGCTGCTGAATTCCCTGCGAAAACGCCATACTACTATTCAACTTACGAAGGTGAGAACGAATCCATCTCATCGGATAAGAAAAAAATAATTGTTTTAGGTTCAGGGCCTAACCGTATAGGCCAGGGTATTGAATTTGATTATAGCTGCGTGCACGGCCTGCTTGCAGCCAAAGAGTCGGGTTTTGAAGCGATCATGATCAACTGCAACCCGGAGACAGTTTCGACAGACTTTAATATGGCCGATAAGCTATATTTTGAACCCGTTTACTGGGAACATGTAAGAGAGATAATTGAACTTGAAAAGCCGTATGGCGTTATCGTTCAACTCGGCGGACAAACGGCATTAAAGATGGCCGAAAAAATGCATGAGCATGGCATAAAGATCATCGGCACTTCGTTTAACGATATGGACATTGCTGAGGATCGCGGGCGTTTCTCAGACTTGTTAAAAGAGCTTAACATTCCTTATCCAAGATACGGAGTTGCAGAAAGTGCCGAAGAAGCATTAGAAGTTGCTCATAAAGTTGGTTATCCGGTATTGGTAAGGCCAAGCTATGTATTGGGTGGTCAGGGTATGAGTATTGTTATTAACGATGAAGACCTTGAAAAGGCGGTAGTTAGCCTGCTGCGCACCCTTCCCGGAAACCGCGTGCTTATTGACCATTTTCTCGACCGCGCGGCGGAAGCAGAAACAGACTCTATCAGTGATGGCGATGATGTTCATATAGTTGGAATGATGGAGCATATTGAGCCAGCCGGTATTCATTCGGGCGATTCGTTCGCAGTTTTGCCGCCATTCGACCTGTCTGATAATGCTATCAGCCAAATGGAGGAATATTCCGTTAAGATAGCCAAGGCATTAAACGTATTGGGCTTGCTTAATATTCAGTTTGCCATTAAAGATGATAAAGTATACGTAATTGAGGCTAACCCGAGGGCGTCACGTACTGTTCCGTTTATAGCGAAAGCATATGATGCGCCTTACATAAACATAGCGGCAAAAGTTATGCTCGGCGTGAACAAACTGAAAGATTTCACGATAGAGCGGAAGCTGTGGGGATACGCCATAAAGGAACCTATATTTTCGTTCGATAAATTCCCTGAGGTTAGCAAAGAACTTGGTCCTGAAATGAAATCAACAGGAGAAGCCATAAGGTTTATACCGAACCTGCAAGATCCCTATTTCAGGCATCTGTATAAGGAAAAATCCATGTACTTAAGCCGTTAGTTTAGCAGGTGAAAGGTTAAAGGCGAAAGGTAAAAGGTTTTGCCTTTAACCTTTCGCCTTTTGCTTCTCTTAGCGCAATTCAGATTCAACCTTTAACCCTTCACCTTTAACCCCTTTTAGTGCAATTCTACCTTTAGCCCC
>DASXMZ010000416.1:0-3840 GCA_036495385.1 Mucilaginibacter sp.
ACAAAAGGGCGTTATTACCAGAATAAAGACTTCGGGTTGATTGACAGTGCACGATGGTTTATCGATGAGGGCCTGGTTAAAATATATTGCCCTGATACCATTGATGCCATAAGCTGGTATGATAAAAACATTCCTCCGGCCGACCGCGCACGAAATTATGCATGGTACGATAAAATGCTGGTCGATGAACTTGCACCATGGGCCATGTATGAAACCGGGGTTAATAAAATTGTGGCCGCCGGATGCAGCTTTGGTGGTTACCACGCGGCTAACTTCGCTTTTAAACATCCCGAAAAGGTTGCACACCTGTTTACCATGGGTGGTGCTTTTGATATTAAAATGTTTACCGACGGATATTACGACGATAATGTATTTTACAATAACCCGGTAGATTTTTTACCTGGAAGCAACCAGCCGGAATTATGGCAGATGAATATTATTCTTGGCACTTCGGAGCATGATATGTGCAAGGATTATAATATTCAGATGTCAAACATTCTGAAACAAAAAAATATTAATCATTGGTTGGACATCAGGCCGTTTGCCAACCACGACTGGCCAATTTGGAAAGAGATGTTTCCGCATTATTTATCGACGATAAAATAATTAGTGATTTAGTGAATTGGTGATTTAGTGAATTAATATAAAGATTAGAATTTAAATTTATAACAAAACACATCTACTACCATGAAAAAAATAGGCATTCTTTTCGGACAGGAAAATTCATTTAACCAGGCTTTTGTTGACCGGATCAACCAGAAAGCTGAAAAAAATATTACAGCCGAATTTGTTCGCGTTGATAAAGTGATGCAAGCTGAACCGCTTGATTACGCAGTAATTGTCGACCGTATTTCGCAGGATGTGCCTTTTTACAGGGCAACACTAAAAAATGCCGCCATCTGCGGGACGGCGGTCATTAACAATCCTTTTTGGTGGAGCGCCGATGAAAAATTCTTTAATAATGCACTTGCTGTAAAAATCGGCGTTCCTGTACCTAAAACGGCGATACTGCCCTCAAAGGATCATCCTGATGATACTACTGACAAGTCCTTCCGCAATTTGGCCTATCCGTTGGATTGGGACGGCGTATTTAAATATGTGGGCTTTCCAGCTTATATGAAACCTTTCGACGGCGGTGGCTGGAAAGAAGTTTATAAGCTTCACGATAAAGATGACTTCTTTGACAAATACAATAAAACCAAACAGTATGTAATGATGCTGCAGGAAGAGGTTGTTTTTGATGATTATTTCCGTTGCTATTGCATTGGCGGCAAGCATGTGCGCATTATGCAATATGAGCCACGTAATCCTCACCACCTGAGGTATGATCATGGCAAAGCGCCGGCTGCGAAAAAACTATTGGATACCGTTAAAAATTATGTGATAAAGCTAAATAAATACCTGGGTTACGATTTTAACACAGTTGAATTTGCCATCCGCGGCGGGGTACCATATGCCATTGATTTTTACAATCCCGCACCCGATGCAGAAGTAACCAGCGTTGGGCAGGAGAACTTTGAATGGGTAGTTGAAACCGCAGCTGACTGCGCTATTGAGCGTGCAAAAAAGCAAAAGGACGGTATGGACAATCTAACCTGGGGCGAATACGTAAAAACAAGCGCGGCTGGTCAGGATCTTTTATCGTCTGAAAAAAAGGTAGAAAAGAAGGCGGATAAAAAAGAAGCAAGCGCAGGGACGATAGATCATGAAATTTTGGCTGAGGGAACGATGAAGGAAAAGTCGATAAAGCCAAAGGTTAGAAAAGCAACCAAATGATAACATTATTTTATAGCGATGGGTTTAAAACTATGAGTGTTCGGGCGATTTTAAAAAATTAAAAAACAATCGCGTCATGCCGATGTATATCGGCATCCCTCGTGAAAAGTCGGCGATTGAAATGTCTGCTACATGCAAATTGTATACTTGGTAAGCGTGATTGTCCTGTGAGGTGCCGATATGCATCGGCATGACGTCGTTTTAAAAATCTTTCGAACGCTTAAGGTTTAAAACCCATCGCTATGTTCGATAAACTGTCAATTATGAACGAATTTACCTTAGGTGTTGAAGAAGAATTTATGGTGATTGATCCCGTAAGCAGGGAGTTAAAATCGCACGAGCAAAAGATTGTAGAGGGTGCCCAAAAAGTGCATGAAGACCAGGTAAAGGCCGAAATGCACCAGGCGGTGGTTGAGGTTGGCACCCACATTTGCCGTAATACCGGCGAAGCCCGTGCTGAAGTAGGCAAACTGCGTACTACAGTTGCCCAGCTGGCAGGTGACTTAGGCTTGCGTATCGGCGCAGCTGGCACCCATCCATTTTCACACTGGCAGCACCAGCTCATAACCGACCATCCGAGGTATTTCGAAATTGTGGACGAGTTGCAGGAAGCTGCACGTTCAAATCTGATTTTTGGATTGCATGTGCATGTAGGTATCCAATCGCGCAATATGGCTGTTCATATTGCCAACCAGGCCCGTTATTTCTTGCCGCATGTGTACGCCCTGTCAACCAATTCGCCTTTTTGGGAAGGACGCAATACCGGGTATAAATCATTCAGAACCAAGGTATTTGATAAATTTCCCCGTACCGGCATACCCGATTATTTTAACAGCATTGAAGATTACGACAATTATGTAAAGCTGTTGGTAAAAACAAATTGTATTGATAACGCTAAAAAAATATGGTGGGATATCCGGGTTCATCCGTTTTTTGAAACCATCGAATTCAGGATCTGCGACTGCCCGATGCTGGTTGATGAAACAATGACTTTTGTGGCATTGTTCCAGGCCATCTGCTCCAAATTATATAAACTCCGCCTGCAAAATATGGAATTTATCACCTATAACCGGGCGCTTATAAATGAAAACAAATGGCGTGCTGCTCGTTATGGTATTGATGGTAAGATGATAGATTTTGGCAAGGAAACAGAAGTAAACACAAGGGCATTAATCCTTGAACTTTTGGATTTTGTTGATGATGTGGTTGACGATTTGGGTTGCCGGGAAGACCTGCAATATGTACATAAAATACTGGAACATGGCACTGGCGCCGACAGACAGTTAGCAGTTTACCAGCAAAATAGTAACTTTGCCGATGTTGTTGATTATATTACATCACAAACATTAAAAGGAATATAGTAAGAAGATGCAGACAGATAAACAGCCGATAAAGGTAGCCATACTTGATCTTTACGATGGCATTGAAAATGAGGGGATGCGTGGGTTTCAGGAGATACTTCACCGTTATAAGGCAAAAAATAATTTAAATTTAAGTTTCGAAATATTTGATGTACGCCGGAAAGTTGAAGTACCGGGTATAGGCTTTGATATTTATATCCATAGCGGAGGCCCGGGTAGCCCGATTGACAGTGAGGGAACCGAATGGGAAAAGAAATATTTTCAATTAATTGACAAAATTGAAGATCACAACTTGTCAAACAACCCACAAAAAAAATTCGGTTTTTACGTTTGTCACTCTTTCCAGTTAATGTGTCGCAAATATCATTTAGGCGATGTTAATATGCGTAAATCACCTTCGTTTGGGGTTTTGCCAATTCATCAAACACAGGCAGGTTTAAGCGAACCGGTATTTGAAGGTTTGGCCGATCCTTTTTATGCTGTTGATTCGCGCCATTGGCAGGTGATTCATCCAAACGAAAAGCGCTTCATGGAGCTGGGCATGAAATTGCTGGCTATGGAAAAGGACCGTCCGTATGTTGATCTGCCCAGAGCGATGATGGCCATCCGCTTTGACGACTACTCCATTGCTACTCAATTCCATCCCGAGGCAGATGCTGTTGGCGTGAGATCTCTTTTATTAAAAGAGGATGAAAAGCAGGAT
>DASXMZ010000417.1:0-3875 GCA_036495385.1 Mucilaginibacter sp.
GTTCATCAGATGGGGAAACAGACGGGAAAGTGCACGTTGATTTTCCGGCGTCCAGTCCGTACGCGCTGGGCTGCGGTGGTACAAAGCTTGTGGTAAATAATAATCAAATTTCGTCAGAAACCGTGTGGCATGAGGCCAGTGATTCGGCGACCGGGGGAGGGGTAAGCACCTATTTCCCTGTTGCCGATTACCAGTCTAACGCCAATGTTCCGCTTGAAATTGACACTCAATTTCAGGGCCGTGGCGTGCCAGATGTGGCTGGAGATGCCGATCCCGACAGCGGTTACAAAGTGTTGGTTGACGGGCAGCAAATGGTAATAGGCGGCACAAGCGCAGTTGCACCATTAATGGCTGGGCTTATTGCTTTAATAAATGAACAGACCGGAACCCCTGCCGGTTTTATTAATCCACAAATATATGCTAACCCTGGTTTATGCCGTGATATTATAAGCGGAGACAATAAGACCACGACGCAAAATACGGGATACACTGCCGGACCCGGCTGGGATGCCTGCACAGGATTAGGCGTGCTTTCAACACTTAGGGTATCCGCTTAACCATTCAGGTGCGCATCCAGGTTTTTTGAACAAGACAATCCGCAAGTGGCCGCGGATTGTTTTGTTATGTGCGGTTTGGATTGCTGAGGGCGTTTGGTTTTCGATAAATTGCAAATCTTGCTATAATTAATTCGGAAGAAATAATATTGTCAAATTCAATTGGTAATGTTAATTACCTAATGTTATAATTAAGTTTTTATTTATACATTTATCTATTAGGCCTAATTCTATACATAACCTTTTGCAAATGAATCCGAAACACGACATCACAAATATCCCCTATTGTATATTTCTGGTTTTGATTATACTGACCAGTGGCTGCGGCAATATGTTTAAAAATGCTGGAAGTGATGTAGTGGCGGGAGCAAGTACCAAAACGGACTCGCTGAGCCGGAACCTGATTAAAGGAATGGTCGACGAGCTTAACGATCCCCAAACGAAAAAGAAAATCACCCTTTTTGCCGATTCAATGATAACCGCGATAAATAATTCCCTCGCGCCTAAAGTGAAAGGGTTGGAAGACAGTCTTCTTGATCATAAAGTTCTGCTTTGGGCCGATTCGATGGTTGAAACGCTCACCGGAAAAAAACTGCAATTGAATGTGAAAAATTTGCAGGCCATAATGGTTGGAAAAACAAAATCGGATGTGCTGGAGATCAGAAATTCTTTTAAGGATTTATTTGACCATATTTTAAGTGACAGTACTAACGTTAAACTGGGTAAAGTCCGTGATCAAATGCTCGGGCCGAAAACAGATTCGGCTATTAGCCAGATTGTAGACCACGCAACCAAGACATTTATGGATAGGTATAAATCCGACCTTAACCCTACCGTAAAAAGCGATGTTTCATTCATAGTCCAGCATGCCATAGTTTTAATTATAATCATTGGGGTACTAGCCGCCGCTATAATCCTGCTGGTTTGGTGGAATAAAATCCGGTATCAAAAAATGGTGACCATGCTTACCAAGCATATCAACGCGATACCTGATCAGCAGATATATGATAAAGTAACTAGCGACATTAAAGACGAAGCGATTTCTAACGGTCTTGAACCCGATTTAAGAAAAATACTCCAGGCCAACGGCCTGCTGGGAAATAAAAACTGGAACAGTAAAATACGCAAATAAACGTCTTAAGCGCTTGCTCTATTTGCCTTTCTTTTGATTAAAGGTAGCATAGAAAAATGTAGCGCCAACAAACATCAGAATTATCCCGATAAAAACAGGCCATTTTGATATCATTTCGCCGCTGTGGGAAATGGTTATCTCATCAGAATCCACAGGGTTAACTTCAGATTTGAAGTAAATACACAACCATACTGTAACTATTAAGCCAAGTATAAAAAGTAATATGCTGATTTTTCTCATAATGATTAATGCTGACAACAACTGCCGTCCAATTTGCGACAAAGTTATAATTTATCTACAACTTTCAAATTAACTCTTTTTCAAATTGTAAATTATAAACACCGAATTCCTATCTTCAAATCTTCAAATTAAATTATGGAAAGAAGAGAATTTATAAAAACCGGTTCAATTGCAGCTGCGGGCTTGGCGCTATTGCCAACTGAAAAACTTTTTGCGTTAGATAAAGAAAAAGTAAGGCTGGGTTATATTGGTGTTGGCCTTCGTGGCCGCGATCATATCAACGAAGGTTTGCTGCGGGATGATGTTGAAATAGTGGCAATTTGCGACACCCAGGAAAGCTCGTTAAAATATTGCCGCGAACAGTTTACAAAGGCCGGAAAACCAATGCCGCAGGAGTTTACAGGTGGGTTGGATGCCTATAAAAGATTACTGGACAGAAAAGATATCGACGCCGTGATTATCGCCACGCCCTGGCAGTTTCATCACCCGCAGGCCATTGATGCTATGAAGGCAGGCAAATATGTGGGTTGTGAGGTGGTAGCAGGTTTAAGCCTGGACGACCATTGGGACCTGGTTAATACATCCGAGAAAACCCGGATGCCTTATATGACCATGGAAAATGTTTGTTACCGCAGGGATGTGATGGCTGTTTTAAATATGGTGCGGCAGGGTTTGTTTGGTGAATTAATTCATTTTGAAGGCGGCTACCAACATAATCTGCGCGAAGTTTTGTTTAATGACGGCACACATTTTTATGGACACGGCGTGGAATTTGGCCCAAACGCATTAAGTGAGGCGCAATGGCGCACCCAATTTAATATAGATCGTAATGCGGATATTTATCCCACCCACGGCGTTGGTCCGCTAATACAATATGCTGACATAAACAGGGGTAATCGTTTTACCAATCTTGTATCATTCAGCTCGAAAGCGCGGGGGTTGGCTACGTACGTTGAGGAAATGTCGCCGGGAAATAAAAACGCAAAAATAAACTACAAAAACGGCGATGTTATCACCACCATGATCAATTGCGCTAATGGCGAAACAGTTTTGCTTTCGCACGATACGCACTTGCCGCGGCCTTATTCGCTGGGTTTCAGGGTTCAGGGTACAAAAGGCATTTGGATGGATGTTGCTAAAAGCGTCTATATAGAACACCAGTCAAAAAAGGATGACCAATGGGATGCAGTTGACGATTGGTTTAAAAAATATGACCACCCGCTGTGGAAAAAATATGAGGATAAAGCCGAAGGCGCCGGGCATGGCGGAATGGATTGGTTTGTATTTAATGGCTTTATACAGGCCGTAAAACAGGGAAAGCAGACTCCTATTGATGTTTACGATTCGGTAACGATGAGCGTGATCACTCCATTATCCGAAAAATCAATAGCCGAAGGTAATACTCCGCAACAGTTTCCTGATTTCACAAAAGGTAGATGGAACAGCAGAAAAAATACATTTGCACTTGACGATAGCGGCTTTTAAAAGCCTTTTTAATGCCGGGATAGGTCGAAATTTATTATGTAAATTTTGTAACCCAAAAGCTAAAAGTACGTATATGGGTATATATCTTTTATTTCCATTTTATGTACCTGCATCCCGAAATCTTAGAAATCTTAAGCAACACTGACCCTGACATTTTCGACCTCAATTTTTCGAGCGTCAGAAATGCAGAGCGGGTGTTAAATTACATTGAAGATATTAACCTGGAGAGAACGGGCAGATTTGAGGTGACACCAGATGAAAGCTTATACATGTTATGGGAAGTTGAAAATTGGGATTTCCATATCGAGTGTTTAAAAAACGGAAGGATGCGTTATACATTCCGTAAAAACGGATATGGAAAAATATATGGCTCAACAGGTCTGGAAGAATTTATCCTGTTGTTGGAATGGTATTTACTAATGGAATTCAGATAGGATTTTTGAAGTCGCTCCGGAGGACACGTA
>DASXMZ010000418.1:0-2238 GCA_036495385.1 Mucilaginibacter sp.
ATCCGCTCGTAGGATCAACTTCCCCTGAAAGTATTTTTAAGAATGTAGATTTTCCGGCACCGTTTGCGCCGATAATGCCGTAGCAGTTGCCTTGTGTAAACTTAAGGTTAACGTCTTCAAATAGTGTGCGTTTACCATAGCGTAAAGATAAATTGGATACCGTGATCATTTCTGCCCCTCTGATTTGCCGCAAAAATAGGGTAAATACTTCTATTTATTAACACCATGTGTATTAATTACACATTTTAAACAAAAAGTTTAGTAAAGTTTATTACAAATATTTATTTCCCCCACTCGGCAGGGTTTTCCCGCCATGTTGTTAATAATTCAACATCATCTGTTGTTATATATTGATTAGCCTCGGCGAACTTTAATAAAGCTTTATAATTTGACAGGGTTACGAACGGACAATTTGCAAGCCGGAAATTATCAATCGCCACGTCGAAGCCATAGCTGAATATGGCAGCAAGACCAGCCACATCATAACCAGCATTGCGTAAGGCTTCTATTGCCTCCAGGCTGCTTTTTCCGGTCGACACGGTATCTTCAATTACGACGACCCGCTTTCCTACCAAAATATCCCCTTCAATTAAATTGCCGGTACCGTGTTCTTTTGGTTTCGACCGCACGTAAATAAACGGCAACCCCATTTCCTGGGCTATTAACACGCCTTGTGGTATACCGGCAGTAGCAACGCCGGCTATACAGCCAACAGGCCCATATATTTCCTGTATTAGCGCCGTTAATTGCTGCCTTATAAAGGTGCGAATAGTGGGATGGGAGAGTGTGATGCGGTTATCGCAATAAATAGGAGATTTCCAACCGGATGACCATGTAAAAGGATTGTTAGGTTGTAATTTTATTGCTTTAATTTGCAGCAGGAATTCGGCGACCCGCTGTTCTATCTCTAATTTATCAAACATGGCTCAAAAATACAGAATTTATATTAACGAAAAGGTTATTCTGCTAACAGATTCTGAACCAAAAAAAAAGGAAAGTTATGTAAATATTGATGTCGAAGTTTTTGACCTGAAAATAATTTATACCTGGGTGCTGGCGCACCATAGTAAGTTCTTTTATGTGTTGTGTAATGACGCAAAGGCGTTCTTAAAAACCGTTGCCAAAAGTGTGACACTTATAGAAGCTGCCGGCGGCCTGGTAAAGAATGAAAACGACGAATGTTTATTTATTTACCGCAATGATAAATGGGACTTGCCAAAGGGAAAAGTAGAGAAAGAAGAGCGCATAAGAGAGGCCGCCGTTCGGGAGGTTGAAGAGGAATGCGGGATAAAAGTGAGCAGGCTTGATAAAAAAATTTGTAAAACTTATCACGTATACCTAAGCCGCGGCGAGGTGGTATTGAAGAAAACGCATTGGTTTGAAATGAAGTGCAAGGGGCAAAATAAACTAAAACCACAAAAGGAAGAGGGAATAACGGATGTTCGCTGGTTTAAAAAAGGCCATATTGAACCTATAATGGCAAATACGTTTCCTTCTATTATGGATGTGCTGGTAAAGGAGGAACTTATTGATGCTGTAGCTTCGTAGAGACGCGGTAGAACGTAAACGCGGTTAGTGCATAGCTATTTTAGGACGGGTCAATTTTAGGACGGGTCATTATACACAGCAGGGTTTACAAAAGTTTACACAATTTTATTTTTATTGGTCATATTTATCTTTTAATGAGTAACTTATGAACAAAAGACTACCTTTTATGTACACCTTCTATTTTCGCTTTTGCATTGTGTATCCGGCCGGATGGTGTTATTAGTATTCATCTATTATGGCGTTTCCCCGCTGATAGAAGCAGGGCCGGGTTATGCGCTTATACTGCTCCAAAGAAGTCCTATGGACACAGGCATTTGCTCAATGTCATTAAAATTAGGTGTAAAAAATATCGAACATCGAATCCGATAGCTATCGGGATTCGACATCAATTTCCTTCAATTTTTTTTAGATAAATGCCATCATTCTAGACTTTTTGTCCACTATACTTGACAAAAAGAAATGTTTACCTATCTTTGTAAATAGTTAAACAATTCAATTTATGGAACAGTCTAAAAAAATCTTGCACCAACGCTCTCTTATCTTCGCCCTCATTTATGGCGCAACTTATTTGCCGGCAGCATGGCTGTTAAAACATCGGGTAGTTGGGCAACCCTTTTCAATAATTATTGCCATAGTGCCAATCATTACTTTTTCCATTTTTATTTTTACATACATCAAATCCTTTTCGGC
>DASXMZ010000419.1:0-5209 GCA_036495385.1 Mucilaginibacter sp.
AAAGCCGCTAACACCGTCACATTTATCCGCAGCTACCGCCAGGCGTACAACACTGAACCTACCGCCTACGCCATTAAAGGTTTTGATGAGGGTTTATATTTGGGGCAACTACTGGCGACAGATAACCTTAAAAATATAACACAGACAAACTTTAGCGGACTCGACAATAGTTTCCGTTTTCAAAAAATTGCTGGTTTAGGATGGGTGAATACCCATGTAGATATTTTTAAATATGCTAATTTTGACCTAAAGAAGGTAGAATGAAGGCAATAAACCAGCTAAAAACGTTTCAGCGAATTTTGGATGAATATCCGGCCGAAACGCCACTAAGCAAGTTTTTACCGGGCTTCTATCGTCAAAACAAGCAAATGGGGTCAACCGATAGGCGCATTGCCAACCGGTTGATTTATAATTATTTTCGATTAGGTAAAGCCCTGCCAAACATACCCCAGCAGGAACGCCTCTTTATAGCTGAGTTTTTATGCAACACACAGCTAAATTCATTTTTACAGCATTTTAAGCCCGAATGGGCATTATGTGTCGGCTTTACCATTGATGAAAAGTTGAATATGGTAAAAGCGGCCTATCCAGACTTTAAACTCGAAGATGTATTTCCCTGGACAAAACAAATGTCGGCGGATATTAATAAGCAGTCTTTCTTAAAATCATTTTTTATACAGCCTGATCTTTTTATACGCGTTCATAAAGGATTTGAATTACAAATAAAGGCTGCGTTGGCCGCCGCAGAAGTAGTGTATAAAGATGAAGGCAATGGTTGCTTATCCTTACCCAACGGTACCCGGCTGGAGACAGTATTTCCTAACCAGCACTCGTACGAGGTGCAGGATCTGTCATCACAACAAACAGCACAATATTTCAAGCCGCAAAAATGGGAAAATTGGTGGGATGCCTGTGCAGCTTCGGGTGGTAAATCATTGTTATTATATGACCTTGAGCCAACTGTAAAGCTGGTGGTATCGGATATCCGCGAATCTATCCTCAGCAACCTCGACGAGCGCTTTCAGCAGGCCGGGTTACGAAAATACCAGGTAAAGCTTCTCGATCTTACCCAAAACCCCGATTCAGTTTTACACGATTATGCTTTTGATGGGATCATTCTCGACGCGCCATGCAGCGGCTCCGGTACCTGGGGTCGTACCCCCGAAATGATCAGTCAGTTTGATGAGCATAAAATAGAATTCTTCCAACGCCTGCAAAAAGACATCACCCGCAACGTAGTTAAATACCTGAAGCCCGGCAAGCCGCTGATTTATATTACCTGCTCTGCCTTTAAAGCGGAGAATGAGGATGTGGTGAATTTTATTGTAAAAGAGCTGGGATTGAAGTTGGAAGAGCAAAAGGTGTTGAAAGGGTACGATGGTAAGGCGGATACGATGTTTGTAAGTAGGCTAAGCCCCCCAGCCCCATGAAGGGGGAGCTTTTGATTTATTATGATGATTGAATCTCGGTTAAAAATAACTAATGCACACCTATATTAAATGTCCCCTCTCTATAAAATACGGCCCAGCCACAACCTCCCAAGTCTGTAGTTTTAGAAAACGCAAATTCCTTTTTTGATTTGGTATTTGTAAAAAACTCATTCATAAATGTGTCGCCGTAAACAAAAACTAAATAACCTTTCAATTCAAAATACCCAAGACCCTTATTATTCCGTAAATCCCCTCGGAGAATTGTTTCTTTATGATTTAGCGTGTGCACGCATAATATCATACCTTCATCGAAACCTCGTTTGTCCAAAATCAACAAAAAGCAAGAATCATTTTCCAACGGTTTTGGATTTTCTAAATTCGCTATGGTAGTTGTTATCAAGGAATCTATTTTAATAGATTCCTTAAGCAAGGGAACGCTCTTTTTAAAGGTACTCTGAGCCTGGCAAATATTTATTAGAGCAACAGAAAACGTTAAAATAACTAGATATCTTTTCATTAACAGGTAATTTTTTACTTTTATAACAGCCTAATCGAAGGCTGCGCCATCGGCGCAAAATATCGGTAACCACAACAAAAAGCGCCTTGCGTGCCGTAGGTACGCAACATAGCCAATGTGCAAAACTGCGGGTTCCATACCTACGGCATGGAATTTCTGTCGGCTTGGTTTTTTCTACCGAGATTGGACCCCGATGGGGTTTTATAAAAATTTCGGTAGAAAATTTTTATAACTAATTTCTCATGTCCAATCATATATATTCGCACATCTGCATATTTGCACGTCCGCACATCTACAAATGCGTATTACTCCTGAACAATTTTATCGCAATCGCCAATAAAATCACGCCGAACGCCTTCCGTAATATACTCAACCCGGTTTTGCCTAACAAATGTTCAATCCATTTTACGTTTTTTAGAACCAGGTAAACAAACAGCGTATTTAGTATTATTCCGACTACAATATTATTGGTTTGATATTGTGTTTTAAGAGATAACAAGGTGGTCATGGTACCTGCGCCAGCAATAAGCGGGAAGGCAAGCGGGACAATAGACACCGTTTCGGGCATTTCTTCACGAAAAAGCTTGATGCCTAGTATCATTTCCATCGCGATAAAAAATATTACCAGTGAACCGGCGATCGCAAATGAAGAGATATCAAGTCCGATGACGGACAACAATTCATCACCACCAAATAAAAAGCCGATCATGATAACCAGCACTGCAATACTTGCCTTTTCCGATTGGATATGCCCCACGCGCTGTCTCATTTCGATAATTACGGGTGTGGCGCCTAAAATATCGATGATCGCGAAAAGGACCATGGTTACAGAAAGGATCTCTCTAAAAATAAATGGCTGCATGGTTTTAAGGCTTTATGTAAGTAATTGCAATATCGTATATTTTACTCACCCGGTCATCGCTCTGCTCGACCACCCTCTCTACGACAAGTCGTAAAGAGGGTAGCTTCAGTTTGGTTTTTTACCCTCTTTTTTGCTTGCAAAAGAGAGGGTGATCCAGCGAAGCGTAGATCGGGTGAGTAAATTGCCAGCGCGACAAATATGATTGACTCCCCTTCTATTCTTTTGACCTCAATCTAAAAATAAGCAAAAATGCAACTAAAATATAGAAAGAGGATAAAAAGAAAATGCTATGTACCGAAAGTGCTGCCGCTACACCTGCCGTTATGGGGCCAAGTGTTTGTCCTATAGAAGCGTATGACTGATTGATCCCCAATATTTTACCCTGTTCGGTTTGCTGGATGTTATCGGCAATGGTAGCGTTGAGCATAGGGTTGCGCAGGCCATTGAACAATCCATAAACGCAAAGACATACTGCAAATGGAATTATCTCAGTAATAAAACCCGATACAAACATCGCAGCAAAACATAATATGGTAGAAACTAGCAGTATCACCGCTTTGGATGAAAATATTTTTATAAAAAACGGAACACTCAGCTGCATAACAATGCCGCAAATTCCGAAGCCGGCCAGGAAAATACCCATTGTAACAGGGCTTATCCTTAAAATATCCACACTAAAGGTTTGAAAACCAATAATCATGGTAAACTGCGCCATGGTAAGCAGAAAGCCAATAAAAACCGCTGTGCCAATAGTGGGGCGTTTTAAAGTTGTGATCAGCGTTTTAAATTTGAACCTGTCTTTGTGGTTTTGCCTGGTTTCTTTATCGGTTGGATTTGTTTCCTTTAATAAAAACGCTGCGCAAAGGGTTCCGATTAAAGAAATACCGGCCGCAAAAAAGAAGGGTGCCTGTGGGCTTAACGCCGTGAACGAGCCGCCCACCAAAGGTCCTATCACAAACCCAAACGCGAATGATGACCCTAAAATACCAAACCGCTTCGCCCTATTTTGCGGCGTTGCCGTATCAGCAACCATGGCCTGCGCAACAGACACGTTGCCACCCGTTAGGCCATCCAATATTCTTGCTGCAAATAATACCCATAAGCTGCCTCGGCAAAAAGCAAAAAGGAAATACAGGTGCCGGCGAGGCTGATCACAAGCAATGGCTTGCGCCCCCATTTATCAGAAAGCGAGCCTAATATCGGGGTGGCAAAAAACTGGGCTATGGAAAATGAAGCGGTTAATATACCCAATGTAGTGCCGGTAAGTCCGAATGTTTTACCGTAAGAGTAAAGTACCGGAACGATAATGCCAAAGCCCAGCGAGTTGATTACGCACACCAATACTAATATCCAAAGGTTTTTATCGATCTTCATTGGCAGATTTATCCGACTGAGAATTGTATCAACAAAAAAGGTTCTGACAATTCAGAACCTTTTTTGTTACAAGTATTTTCAAGTTAACAATAATGTTACTCAACCAATGTCGGATTGGTAGGGTTATCGGGTATCTCAACCTTACCACGGCGTACATGCGATTTTTTTATAGAGTAGGTGAAATAAATGGTAAATCCTATCAGCAGCCAAATAATAAGCCTTGCCCAGTTTTCTATCCCTTCAGAAGCGATCATAGCCAAACAGATAAGCGCTCCAAGCGGACAAACTATTTTATACCACGGGGTTTTAAACGGACGAACCAGTCCCGGATCGGTACCACGCAATATGAAAATGCCAAAGCAAACCAGCACAAACGCAAACAGTGTACCTATACTTACCATGTCGCCTACTATTCTGTCGGGTATGAACCCGGCAAATAAAGAAACAAACACAAAAAATAACCATTGCGATTTATAAGGCGTACGGTATTTTGGATGAAGTTTTGAAAAAATCGGTGGAATTAATCCATCAGTACTCATGGTATAAAATACGCGTGTTTGTCCTAAAAGCATCACCAGTATCACCGATGAAAAACCTGCAAGTATAGCAACGGTTACCAAAGAGGCCAGCCAACCGTAACCGGGCATAAATTGAGTGATTGCATAAGTAACTGAAGCCTCTTTACCTTTGATTAAAAAGTCTTTATAAGGAGCTAAACCGGTTAAAACGTGTGAAAATAAAATATATAATATGGTACAAAATGCAAGCGATATTAAAATGCCTTTAGGCATATCCCTCTGCGGGTTTTTAGCTTCCTGAGCGGCAGTTGATACAGCATCGAAACCAATAAATGCAAAAAACACAACACTTGCACCGCGCAATACTCCAAGCCATCCATGGTTAAAGGTATCGCCATAATCAATGGTGCCTGTGCTGGTTTTTACAGATCCTGCATCAGCAGGTATTAAATAAGGCGTATGATTTGCTGGACTAATGAACTGCCAGCCTAAAGCGATGATCATTAAT
>DASXMZ010000420.1:0-2213 GCA_036495385.1 Mucilaginibacter sp.
ATAAACAAAAACGCGACTGTATGCCCAGCTGAGATGAAATGGCAATACCCGTACGTATCAATAATGGCGTCCCGATGCCGTAGCCGGCAAGTTCAGCCGAATTCCATAATCCACATATTTCGCCGCTGCCATATTGCGCATATTGCCATACAAGTTCGTCAACCCTGGGATCTAATTTGCGGGTGGCCTGTTCTATCGGCAAAGGCTCTGTTCCGCCTGATACGTGTACCCTTGCGCCTCCGTAAATTTTTTTACCGTCAAGCGACTCCACAACGAACACAAAAACTGCGGGATTTGTGGTCCATCCATTTTTTGATGATGTAACTTTTGTTACTCCTATACTGGTTAAAACCTCGGTGTGCCCTTCAACAAAACGCTCACATACTTGGGGTTCATCAATCGCCCTGAAAGCTCTTAGCCTAACTTCAGGTTTTTCTTTACTTATACCATCCACCATTTAATACTCTTATAACTGGCACTGCGTCGCTTTTTACAACAACTATGCCGACTCCACAAAAAATTAAGCAGGTTTAATAAAATTGCCCTTTAGTTAAATAATGGCGGTAATTATTTTCGATTTGCGTACTGGCAAATCACAAGTTGCTCAATAAGTAACCTTATACGTAAATTTTCAGGTTAAGTTTATCCTCTTTCCACCATTTGGAAGATTATCTGGGTGCTCCCCGCGATGCTGTTATTATTTCGGCATTCCAGGTAGTTAAAGTTTTTTTGCTGATTTTTTCATATTGGTTATAATGGTTTGGTTATCTGTTTGTTGTATTTCAAATGTCATACATCGAAGCCTTATGAAAAATGATTTATATCACAATAACAAATGATGATAGACAGTTTTTGTCATAAAATTATTACCGGATACATGATTTTTTGCCTGTTTGAATGTGAATAGTTAGCCCCGGCCCCACAGTTTCGTTGAATATCTAATCTTGTTTTTAAACCTTGAATATTTATATTTAGGTCAAATTCTAAACCATGAAATTTATAATACGTATTGGCTGTGTAGCCGCTATTTTTTACCTGCAGAGCTGCGGGGGCAGTGCCATTAAGCATAAGAATGATGACCAGGAACAAACGGCGGGGAAGTCTGGAAAATCGAAAATACCTGTTCCTGCGGCCACGACTAACCTGATTATTAAAGACGATAAAGATATTGTGGGTTATTGGGTGGGTATGTTCGGTCCGGATGTAACGGGACCCGACACTACGGACTATGACGAGGTCGACAACGAGGGCTATAACAAAATAAATATTTCCATCGATGAAATAAACGGCACTAAAATAAAGGGGCATACGGTAATTGCGGGCAAGGTGCGTTTTTTTAAATGCGGCATGGAAAAAAACGGCTCGAAATATGAGTTTGCGTTTACCGGTGGCGCTGATGAAAAAGATGATGGCGCATTTGCGTTCAGCATAACCGAAGGAGACACGCTTATGAAAGCCACATGGAACGGGGGCAGTAAATCATCCGGTTTTGATTACAAATTAACGAAAAGCCTTTTCAGGTATGATCCAAACTGGAAATTAAGCGAGGTTAATTATATCGACTACAAAAAATCGAAAACAGTAAAAGAAAAAACGCATGACGGTGAAACCTATACCCAGTCAGCGTACGCCACTACTTCTGACGATCTTTATAAACATAATCCTTCATCCGAGGTGCTCACCAAAGAGGATGTAGCCAATCTGAAAAAGGCTGATCTTTTGATCCTCCGTAATTCAATATTCGCCCGGCATGGCTACACTTTTAAAAAACCGCTTTTGAACTTTTTTTTCAGTCAGCAGCCGTGGTACGTACCGCTAAGCACCGATGTAACCGCGGAACTCACTGACACCGAAAAGAAAAACTTAAAGCTGATGATACCCTATGAGAAGAATGCACAGGAATATTACAATGCTTTTGGGAGATGAGCGGAATTTAGTGAATTATTGCAAAATCTGTATATATTTGGTAACAATAAGAAATGCAACGAGTCTTAAACCAAAAACGTTAACACAGTCTGAATAAAATATGGGATTAAAAAGTTTCTTAAAAGAACAGGGATTTATTACAGACGACAGCGGTGATAAAGCAAAAGAGCAGGGAAGTAGTTCCGGTTCAGCCCAGCAGCAGGATTCGAAGGTAGCCCCAACATTTTTCCCCGAACAAAAGGCCGCGGTACCGTCGGGAGCAAGTTCTTCGGATCCTTCATTTGTAT